>JANMCS010000437.1:0-14236 GCA_031361405.1 Betaproteobacteria bacterium | reverse complement strand
GCGCGCGCATCCTTGTCCATGCCCGCGGTCTTCTTGTTGCACATCGCCATCTTGCTTTCGGGCTTGGCGGGCGCGGCAACCGGCTTGGCCGACAGGCACGTTTTCATGTAGGCCTTGCGCTCGTCGCCCTTTTTGTCGCCGGCCGACGCGTTGCAAGTGGTCATCTTGCTTTGCTGCGCATTGTCGGCGGCAAAGGCGGGTGCTGCGGCGAGCAACGCGCCCGCTGCCATCAACATCATCAATTTCTTCATGGATCCCCTCCGGATTGGTGGAACGATCGGGTCAAATGCAAACTGCCCGTTGGTGAAGCGTCGTCCGGATGGAACGTCCGGATGGGTCAACGATCAGGTTGAAAGCAGTCTACGGCATCCCTAACGCGCGAGGCAACGGTTTGGCCGACCCGGGCGCGGCAACTGTTGCAGGCACGTCATGCTGCGTTGCGGAAGGGTTCGCGCCGAACCGGTATACCCGGCCCCGATTACACGGTAATATATTGTTTTGCCTGAATAATCTTATAGGAAACACCGCCGTGTCCGCCTCCACTACCCAGCGTAACCGTGCCGCCGGCACCCCTGCCCCGGGGTCCGCGCCCCGGATCGATGACACCAGAATCACCGACATCACGGAGCTGTCGCCGCCGGCGCACCTGTTGCGCGAGTTTCCGGCGGCCGGACAACCGGCGGCCACCACCTACGAGGCCCGGCAGGCCATCCATCGCGTGCTGCACGGCGCCGACGACCGCCTGCTGGTGGTGGTCGGCCCCTGCTCCATCCACGACTACGACGCCGCCATCGACTACGCCACGCGGCTGGCGGCGATGAAGCACGAGCTGGCCGATCACCTGATCATCGTGATGCGTGTCTACTTCGAAAAGCCGCGCACCACGGTCGGCTGGAAGGGTCTCATCAATGATCCGCGCCTCGACAACAGTTTCCGGATCAACGAAGGCCTGCGCCTGGCGCGCCGCATCCTGCTCGAGATCAACGAACTCGATCTGCCCGCCGGCACCGAATATCTCGACATGATCACGCCGCAATACATCGCCGACCTGATCGCATGGGGCGCCATCGGCGCGCGCACCACCGAGAGCCAGGTGCACCGGCAACTCGCCTCCGGCCTGTCGTGCCCGGTGGGCTTCAAGAACGGCACCAACGGCGACGTCCGCATCGCAGTCGACGCGATCAAGGCGGCATCGGCCCCGCATCACTTCCTGTCGGTCACCAAGGGGGGCCACTCGGCCATCGTGCACACGGCAGGCAACGAGGATTGCCACATCATCCTCCGCGGTGGCAAGACCACCAACTACGATGCGGCCAGCGTGGATGCCGTCAGCCATGAGCTGGCCAACAGCGGGCTGGCCGCGCGCGTGATGATCGACTGCTCGCATGCCAACAGCCAGAAGCAGCACGACCGGCAGGTCGACGTCGCCCGCGACATCGGTACGCAGATCGCGGCCGGCGACGCGAGGATCTTTGGCGTGATGATCGAAAGCCACATCAACCCCGGCCGCCAGGACCTGGTGCCCGATCACGTGCCCGCCTACGGGGTGTCGATCACCGATGCCTGCATCGGCTGGGACGCCACCGTGGACACGCTGCGAGGTCTTGCCGAAGCGGTACGCCTGCGCCGCCTGAAACTGACCGACGAAGCGTGACGGCGAAGGGGCGACGGTCCGGCCTTCCAGCGCACCCGGCGCCGGTGCCGATCGAAACCGAACTGAAGCTGGTCATCGACCCGGCTGCAGCTGCGACGCTGGCGCGGCATCCGGCGCTCAAGGCGTTGAAGCGGGGCCGGGCCCGCAGCGCGCGCCTGGTGGCCACCTATTTCGACACCGAGGACCGCGCTCTCGCCGCGGCCGGCATCGCGCTACGCCTGCGCCGCGACGGCAACCGCGTCGTGCAGACCGTCAAGGGCCCTGCCCGCGCCGACAGCACGGTCGGCATGGCCAGCCGACCCGAATACGAATGGCCGGTGACCGGCAACCGCCTCGACCCGCTGCGGTTTGCCACCACGCCGTTTCGCCGCATTCTGGGCAAGGCCGAACAACGCGGCCTCACGGCGCGCTTTGTCACCGACTACGTTCGCACGTCGATCCCGCTCACGTTTGGCGACAGCTCGATGGCCACACTGTGCATCGACCTCGGCGAAGTCCGTAGCGCCGACGATGGCCCGGTGGTCCGCCAGCCGATCCACGAAATGGAAATCGAGCTCGAGGCCGGCGATCCGTTGCGCCTCTTCGAGCTCGCGCAAGTGCTGGCGTTGGATGTGCCGCTCACGCTGGAACGTTCAAGCAAGGCCGAGCGCGGTTACCGGCTGCGCCAGCCGGTGGTGCCTGCGCCGCTGCGCGCCCGTGACGCCGTACTGCAGCAGAAGATCACGGCGAGCGAAGCGTTCACGGCGATCATTCGCGCCTGCCTTGACCAGATCGAAGGCAATGCGGCGGGACTGGGCCGCGACGACGATCCGGAATGGATCCACCAGATGCGCATTGGCGTGCGCCGCCTGCGGGCATGCCTGGCGCTCGGCCGCGCGGCGTTCCCGGCAGCGCGCCTCGAGCCGCTGCGCGTCGAGTTGCGCTGGCTCGCGCAGGCATTGGGCCCCGCCCGCGATCTCGACGTATTCACGACATCGACGATTCCCTCGTTCACGACGGCCCTGGCGCGCGGCAGCGGCGCCGGCCCGTTGGACAAGGCGCTGCGTGCGGTGGTGGCGCGTGCTCGCCGGCAGCGCACCGCCGCACGCGCGGCCGCACGCGCCGCCGTGGCCTCGCCACGGTTTGTGCGGCTGATGCTGGCCGCGGGCGCGCTCGCGGCAGCGCCGCTCGCCGAGGCAACGGCGCCCGCGCCGGCCTTCGACCGGCTCACCGGCACCGCGCGCGACTTTGCGCGGCCGCTGTTGAAGCGCCGTCACCGCCAGTTGCTGGCGCTGGGCCACGATCTCGCGCATGCGCAGCCTGCGGCGCGCCACGCCGCGCGCCTGGCCGCCAAGAAACTGCGCTATGCGGCCGAATTTTTCGCGCCGCTGTTCTCGCGCAAGCGTGCGCGCAACTACCGCCGCGCGCTGGCGGCGCTGCAGGAGGAGTTGGGGCTGTGGAACGACGCCGCCGTCGCCGCCCGGCTGGCCGCAGAAATTGCGGGACCCGAAGCGGCGGTGGCCGCCGCCTTCAGCGGCGCCGCTGCCGCCGCCGGCGCAGCCCGCGAACGCGCGTTGACGCAAGCCTGGGACACCTTCACCGGCGCCGCCGCGTTCTGGTCGCGGCGCTGACATGTCGGCCCGCTTGCCCACGTCCACCGCATCCACGTACCGGTCGCCGGCATGGTTGCGGGGGCGGCATGCGCAAACGCTCTATCCGTTCTTCCTGCCTCGTCCCGTCATCGCCTATCGCCGCGAGCGCGTCGAGACGCCGGATGGTGACTTCTGGGATTTCGACTGGTCGAATCCCGCACCGAACGTGGCCGCCGATGCGCCGGTGCTGGTGGTCTTTCACGGACTCGAAGGCGATTCGGGCTCGAACTATGCACGCCACCTGATGCTGGAGGCCGCGGCGCTGGGCTGGCGCGGCGTGGTGCCGCATTTTCGTGGTTGCAGCGGCCAACCCAACCGCCTGCCGCGCGCCTACCATTCGGGCGATCACGCGGAGATCGAAAACATCCTGGCCGCGCTGCAGGCGCGCATCGGCGCGCAGGTCCCGATGGTCGCCGTCGGCATCTCGCTCGGTGGCAGTGCGCTACTCAACTGGCTGGGACGCGCCGGCCCCAACGCGCGTACCGTGCTCGCAGCCGCTGCAACGGCGTCGGTACCGCTCGACCTGATGGCGGCCGGCGTGGCGATCGACAGCGGCTTCAATCGAATCTACGCCTGGCATTTCCTGCACACGTTGAAACCAAAGGCGTTGGCGATGGCGGCGCGGTTTCCCGGACTTGTCGATGGTGCGCGCATTGCGGCCGCGCGCACCATGCGGGAATTCGACGACACGGTCACCGCGCCTTTGCACGGTTTCGCGGATGTCACCGACTACTGGACACGCGGTTCCAGCAAGCCATGGCTGCCGGGGGTGCAGGTGCCGACCCTGGTCCTCAATGCGCGCAACGATCCGTTCGTACCGGGCGCGTCGCTGCCATCCGCCGCCGACGTGTCGCCATGGGTGCGGCTCGAACAACCCGAAGGCGGCGGTCATGCCGGCTTCCCCCACCGCAACTTTCCGGGGTCCGCCGCGTGGTTGCCGCGGCACCTGGCCACGTTCCTCGCGTCGGCGTGTCATCACAATCGTGAGAGACTACCGGCGGCCATCGCGATGCCCGGCTGACGCCGCGCTGTAACTTCA
The DNA here is from genome assembly GCA_031361405.1 of Betaproteobacteria bacterium. Classification (GTDB taxonomy): domain Bacteria; phylum Pseudomonadota; class Gammaproteobacteria; order Burkholderiales; family Casimicrobiaceae; genus VBCG01. The sequence continues at coordinate 9,912 of JANMCS010000437.1, read as the reverse complement.
TTCTTTCGGTAAATCTGCATGCACGCACTTCCCCGCGCCATCTTCAAGGCCTACGACATACGCGGCATCGTCGGCGACACGCTGACGCCGGCCATCGTCAGGCGCATCGGCCAGGGCCTGGCCACGCTGGCGCGCGAGCGTGGCCGCGACACGTTTGCCATCGGCCGCGATGGCCGGCTGTCGGGTCCCGAACTTGCCGTAGCGTTGGCCGATGGCCTGCGCGCAGGGGGCGCCCATGTCATCGATCTCGGCATGGTCGCAACACCGATGACCTACTTCGCCGCCGATGTGCTCGGCACCGGCTGCAGCGTGATGGTCACGGGCAGCCACAATCCGCCCGACTACAACGGCCTCAAGATGGTGGTGGCCGGCACCACGTTGTCGGGCGACGACATTCAGGATCTGCGGCAGCGTTGCGAAGACGGGCGCCTTGCCACCGGCAGCGGTACGTACACGACGCACGACATCGCGTCGACGTATCTCGATCGCATCGTCAGCGACGTGAAGGTCGCGCGACCGCTGCGCATTGCCGTGGACTGCGGCAACGGCGTGGCCGGCGCCTTCGCACCCACGTTGTTCACGCGGATGGGTTGCACGGTCGTGCCGCTCTTCTGCGACGTTGACGGAAACTTTCCCAACCATCATCCCGATCCATCGAAGTCGGAAAATCTCGCGGACCTGATCGCGCGGCTGCGTGAAGGCGACTGCGAAATCGGGCTCGCCTTCGATGGCGACGGCGACCGGCTGGGCGTGGTCACGCGCGCGGGCCACGTCATCTATCCTGACCGCCAGCTGATGTTGTTCGCCGCCGATGTCCTGACGCGCCAGCCCGGTGCCACGGTGATCTATGACGTCAAGTCCACGCGCAACCTGAAGCCGTGGATCGCCCGACATGGCGGCGTGCCCTTGCTGTGGAAAACCGGGCACTCGCTGATCAAGGGCAAGATGAAGGAGACCGGCGCCGCGCTGGCCGGCGAAATGAGCGGCCACACGTTCTTCGGCGAGCGCTGGTATGGCTTCGACGACGGCATGTATGCCGGCGCGCGGCTGCTCGAGATCCTGTCGCGGCACGCGGACCCCTCCGCGGTGCTGGACGCGCTGCCGGACGCGGTGTCGACGCCGGAACTCAACATCGCCTGCGCCGAAGGCGAGGCACACACGCTGATCGCCGCGATCGCGGCACGCGAGGCCTTTGCCGGCGCGGTCGACATCATTCGGCTCGATGGGCTGCGCGTCGAGTACGCCCACGGCTTCGGCCTGATGCGGGCGTCGAACACCACGCCGGTGATCGTGCTGCGCTTCGAGGCGGACACCACGGCCGCGCTCTGGCGCATCCAGGATGCGTTCAGGCAGGTGCTGGCCCGGGCCCTTCCCGGCACCGCGCTGCCCTTCTGAGCCGGAGGTGCGACCCGCCATGCTCGCCATCGCCGACATTGAAGCTGCGCGTGAACGCATCGCGGGGGGGATCTACGAGTCGCCCTGTGTCGAGTCGGTGCCGCTGTCGCAACTCACCGGCGCGCACATCTATTGCAAGCTCGACTACCTGCAACGCACCGGCAGTTTCAAGGAGCGCGGTGCGCGCAATGCGCTGCTGCGCCTGCCCGAGGCAGCCCGCCGCCGTGGCGTGATCGCTGCGTCCGCAGGCAACCATGCGCAGGGCATCGCCTATCACGCCAGCCTGCTCGGCATTCCGGCCACCGTGGTGATGCCGAAGTTCGCCGCGCTGATCAAGGTCACCAACTGCCGGCATCTGGGCGCAACGGTGATCCTGCATGGCGCGGACATCGGTGAAGCGCGCACGCTGGCCGAAGCGATTGCGCAGCGCGACCAGCTGACGTTCATTCATCCGTTCGACAATTTCGACGTGATGGCGGGCCAGGGCACGATGGCGCTGGAAATTCTCGAGCAGACACCGGACGTCGATGCGGTCGTCGTGCCCGTGGGGGGCGGCGGCCTCATCGCCGGCATCGGCACGGTGATGCGGGCACGCAAGCCCGCGGTGCGTGTGATCGGCGTCGAACCGGAACACGCCGCCTGCCTCACCGCGGCGCTGGCCGCCGGCAAGCCCGTTCCCGTCGGACTGTCACCCACGCTTGCCGATGGCCTCGCGGTTCCGCAAATCGGGACGGAGCCGTTTAAGGTTCTGCCAAACGTCGTCGATCAATTGGTGACGGTCAACGAAGCGAACATCGCGCTCGCGATCCTGCGCTTGATCGAACTGGAAAAGAGCGTGGTCGAAGGCGCGGGCGCGGCACCGCTGGCCGCATTTCTCGCGGGCAAGCTCGACGACCTCAAGGGCCGCAACGTCGTGCTGGTGCTTTGCGGCGGCAATATCGACATCACGATGCTCGACCGCGTGATCGAGGTCGGCTTGGTCGCCGATGGACGCCGTTCGCGCTTCACCGTCTCGATCAGCGATCGTCCGGGCGGCCTGGCGCGACTCGCCGAGGTGATCGCCGCGGCCGGCGCGTCGATCCAGGAAATCGTCCACGACCGCGCATTCTCCGGCCCGGATCTCTCGGCCGTGCGGGTGGTCTGCGTCGTCGAGACGACCGGCCATCCGCACGTGCAGGAATTGCATGCGGCTCTTGCCGCAGCCGGGATAACGATCGTCGGGTAGGCACGGCAAGGCTTCAGCCTCGCGCCTCCGCTATAACTGTAGGCGAGGCTTCAGCCTCGCATCCTGACAATTGGTATTCAGCGTGGCCGCGGCGCGCGGCGGGCCGCGTGGGGCGGGCTTAGTCGCCGCAAAACGTGTGGTGGGGCGCGAGCCGGCAAAAAGCGGGCGAGTCGATGAAGCCGACCACTGCTTTTTGCCACTCGCGCCCGCCCACGCGGCTCCAATGCGCCCGCCCCACGCGGCCCACCGCTCTCCGCGGCCGTGGAGATGTTGTTCCGGTACGCGCGAAAGACGGCCCACAGTTTCCCGGAGCGATTGCAAAATGAATCGCACTTCCCGGGCACGCCAACGAAGCGCGACGTGGCGTGAGGGACCGCTTGCAAGTTGAATTGGAGGGGTCGTCGATTTGACCCCGACTTCAACTGGCAAGCGGTACCGCACGCCGCGGCCCCGACACAATTGAAAACACGCCTACGTGGTTGGACACCGCCGCCAGGCTGAAGCCTCGGCTACGGAGCCGCGCGTGCACCCGCCGTTTGACGCAATCCGCGCCACTGCCATGCGAGCAACGCGAACACGCCCAGGAGTCCGACGGCGTCGAGCCATGCCAGCGGATAGACGAGCATCAGGCCGCACGCGATGAGCACCCAACGCTCGAGCTGCGAGCACGCGCGCAGCAACCACTTCTGCACGCCAGCCGCCAACGTGGCGATGCCGACGATGGCGGTGAACGCGATCCATGCGACGGCCGCCCACGACGTATCGGGCGGCACCTTGAGCAGCAGCGCCACGCCCGCCGGGTCGAGCACGAACACGAACGGCACGACGAATGCCGGCAGCGTGTACTTCCACGACTGCAGCGTTGTCCGGTACGGATCGCCGCCGGTGATCGCCGCGGCCGCGAACGGCGACAGCGCCGTGGGCGGCGACACTTCCGACAGCACCGCATAGTAGAAAATGAACATGTGCGCGGCGTAATCCGGCACCCCAAGCTTGGTCAACGCCGGCGCCGCGATCACCGCGCAGATGATGTAGCTGGCCGTCACCGGGACCGCCAACCCGATCACCCAGACGATCAGTGCCGTGTACAGCGCCGTCAACGGCAGGCTGCCGCCCGCGTACGCGATCACGATCGAGCTGAACTTGAGGCCGAGGCCCGTTTTCGATACGACGCCCACGATGATGCCCGCCGCGGCGCACGTGGCCGCCACGTTCAGCATCTGGCCCGAGCCATCCTTCAGTGCGGTCCACAGCTTGCGCACACCCATCATGGTGTCCCGGCGCAGGAACGAGACCAGGTAGGTCACCACCGTCGCATAGAACACCGACAGGATCGGCGAATAGCCCAGCAGCATGAACACCACGATCGCGATCAGCGACACGAAGTGGTACCAGTACTTGCGCGTAAGTTGGCCCAGCGGATGCCGCGTGGTCTCGATCACTTCGCGCATGCCGAACTTGCGCGCGTCGATCTCCACCATCAACAGCAGCGACAGGTAATAGAGCAGCGTGGGAATGGTCGCCATCAACAGCACATCGAGATAGCTGATCTTCAGGAACTCGGCGATCAGGAAGGCGGCAGCCCCCAGCACGGGCGGCGAAATGATCGCGCCGAGGCCGCCGGCCGCCAGTAGTCCACCCGCGGCATCCTTGCCGTAGCCCGCGCGCTCCAGCATCGGATACGCGACCGACCCGATGGTGACCGTGGTGGCGACACCCGAGCCCGACGGTCCGCCCAGCAGGAATGAGGCGAGCACCACCGTGCGTCCCGCGCCGGTGGGCTTGCCACCCATCGCCGAGAAACTCCAGTCCAGGAAGAACTTGCCGGCCCCCGACTGCTGCAGGAACGCGCCGTAGATCGTGAACAGGATGATGAGCGTCGAGGACACATCGACGGCCGTGCCGAAAATGCCTTCGAGTGTCTGGTAGAGGAACCCGGTCATGCTGGTGATGTCGTAGCCGCGGTGCTGCCAGGATCCCGGCAACCACGGGCCGACGAACGCGTAGAGCAGGAACAGGCTGATCACGAACAGCATGATCCAGCCGGAGGTGCGCCGGCATGCTTCAAGCACCAGCAGCAGGAACACGACGCCGAAGAACGCGTCGGACGGACTGGGGATCGTGTTGCGATCCCAGAATGCATCGCCGCCCGCCAGCAGATAGGCGATGGTGGCGACACCCAGCAGTGCGCCGACGATGTCCCACCACATGAGGCGATTGCGGAAGCGCTTGGCGAGCGGAAACAACAGGAACACGAGGACCAGCATGAAGCCCACGTGAACCGGCCGCAGCACCTGCGCCGTGACGATGTCGACGGCGGCGTACAGATGGAAGAGCGACATCGTCACCAGCAACGTCGCGGTGAATGCGCCGAGCCAGCCGCGATAACGGCTGGTGGCGCCTTCGTCTTCTTCGATGAATTCGTTGGCCTTGGCGAGCCGCGCGTCGTCGATTTCGACGACAGCGGGCGCAGGCTGCGGTGGCGCGACGTTGCTCATGGCGCCTTCCCGGACATCAGAACTTGACGCCCTTCTCCTCGAAGTACTTCTTTGCCCCCGGGTGATACGGCAGCGGCGAGCCGATCTTCTGGTACTTGAGATCGATGTTCTCCGCTTCCTTGTGCACCGCCACCAGGTCAGACTTCTTTTCCATCAGCGTCTTGACGATGTCGTAGGCCATCTGGTCGCTCATCTTGTCATTGGTGACCAGGATGTTCCAGACGTCGATGTTGTCGCTCGGCTTGTCCATGCCGGAATACGACGTCGGTGCGATGACGCCCTTGACGTAAAGCGGACCGTACTTCCTGTTCATCGCATCCACGGCTTCGCCATGGTCGATCAGCTTCAACCTGGTGCCCGGCGTCGCGGCCAGATCGGTGATGGCAGCCGTGGGCACGCCGCCGACCCAGAAGAATGCGTCGATCTTGCGGTCCTTGATCGCGTTGACCGATTCCGCAGCACCCAGTCGTTCCTGCTTGATGTCCTTCTTGGGATCGATGCCCACCGCTTCCAGCACGCGCAATGCCATCACTTCGACGCCGCTGCCCGGCGCGCCGGTGGACACGCGCTTGCCCTTCAGATCGGCAAGCTTGGTGATCCCGGTGCCGTCCACGGTGACGATCTGCATCCGGTTGGGATAGAGCACCATCAGCGTCCGGGCGTTGACCTTGCTGTCCTTGAACTTGTCGTTACCCTGCGCCGCATCCCACGCGGCATCGACCATCGAGAAGCCGACTTCCGACTTGCCGGCGCCGATCAGCTTGAGATTGTCGACCGAGCCGCCGGTGACTTCGGCGGTGGCAGAGAGCCCCGGAATGTATTTGGACAGGACCGCGGCCATGCCGCCGCCCAGCGGGTAATAGACACCCCCGGTGCCCCCGGTGGTGATCGAGATGCGATTGCCCTGCTGCGCCGCTGCCGGTAGGCCAGCGAGCGCGACGAACGTGCCGGCCGCAAGCGCGGCAAAAATTTTGTGAAGTGCCATCCAATCCTCCGGTCAAGGCCGCCCGCGCGATGCGCAGGCGGGAAACATGGTGTGGGCGAGGCCGGATCTCTTCGCGCTGCCCGGTTCCTCATTGCCACGAATTCCACGATGTGACCCGCGAAGTGTACCGAAATTCACGTCCCGGCACCGCCAGCAAGGGTCAGCCGGCGCCGCGCAGGTCGGGCGGCAGTGGTGGCCGGCGCTCCAGTGCGGAGACGCGCAGTGGCAGCGCACCGTGCTTGCGATCGAGAAAATAGTTGCGCAGCGTCCGCGTGATCGTGCGAAACGCCAGCGTCTCCCACGGGATGGCGGCCTCGTCGAACAACGCGACCTCAAGGCTTTCCGGCCCGGGACCGAAGGCGCTGTCGAGGAGGCGGGCGCGGAACATCATGTACACCTGGTTGATCTGCGGCAGGCTGATCAGCGTGTAGAGATCGCCGACCTCCACCCGCGCGTTGGCCTCCTCCAGCGTTTCGCGCGCGGCGCCAGCCGGCACCGTTTCGCCGTTCTCGAGGAAGCCGGCCGGCAGCGTCCACAAGCCCAGACGCGGCTCGATGGCGCGCCGGCACAGCAGCACCTGGCCTTCCCACTCCGGCAGGCACCCGACGACCACCTTGGGGTTGAGGTAATGGATGGTGTGGCAGTCAGCGCACACGTGCCGGGATAGCGAATCGCCATCCGGGATGCGCAGTTCGATGTGCGCGGAACCGCATTCACTGCAGAACTTCATCGCGTTGCGCGCCGGGTGCAGGCATCCATCTCAGGTGCGGATGAAATGTTCGCGGTAGTACTTCAATTCTTCGATCGATTCATGGACATCCGCGAGCGCCTCGTGCCGGCCTTCCTTCGGAATGCCTTTCATCAGCTCGGGCTTCCAGCGCCGGCACAGTTCCTTCAGCGTCGACACGTCGAGGTTGCGATAGTGGAACCAGTCCTCGAGGGTTGGCATCCAGCGGGCGAGGAAGCGGCGGTCCTGGCAGATCGAATTGCCACACATCGGTGATACCTTGGCCGGCACATGCTCGGCCAGAAAGGCCAGCGCCTGCGCTTCCACACCGGCATCGTCCGCCACCGCTGCCTTGACCTTGGCGATGAGCCCGGAGCGGCCGTGCGTACCCTGGTTCCACGCATCCATGCCGTCCAACACCGCGTCGGACTGATGCACGACCCACACCGGCGCCTCTGCGACCGTCACGAGGTTGCCGTCGGTGACAACCAACGCGACTTCGATGATCCGGTCCAGGTCGGGCTTGAGACCGGTCATTTCCATGTCGATCCATATGAGTCGCAGCGGGTCTTGAGGCATGGGCGCTTGGCGTAGAATTGGTGCCGCATTGTCGCATGCCTACCCCTGCCCTTGTCGTGACCGCCTCCGTCGCATCCCTCGTGTTCATCGCCTCGCTCACCGCGTCATTGGTGCTGCGCTTGTGGCTCGCCCAGCGGCAGGTTGCGCATGTGCGGCGTTGCCGGGACAAGGTGCCGGCGGCATTTGCCGAACGGATCAGCCTCGTCGCCCACGCCAAGGCGGCCGACTACACGGTGGCGAAGCAGCGGCACGGGATGCTGCATACGCTCGTCGATGCGTTGCTGCTGCTGGCATTGACGTTGGGCGGCGGCCTCGGCGCGATCGTCGCGTGGACCGAAGCGCTGCCCTTCTCGCCGCTGTGGCGCGACGTGGCGATGTTCGGCATCGCGGGCCTGATCTACGCGGCCGTCGGCCTGCCGTTTTCGTGGTGGCATACCTTCCGCATCGAAGAGCGCTTTGGCTTCAACCGGATCACGCTGAAGCTGTGGCTGGCTGATCTCGCCAAGGGCACCGCGCTGGCGATGGCGCTGGGCGTGCCGTTGCTGGTGTTGATCCTGTGGCTGATGGGCGCGGCCGGAACGTGGTGGTGGGTGTGGGCATGGGCCGCGTGGATGGTGTTCCAGTTGCTGATCCTCGTGTTGTATCCGACGGTGATCGCGCCCCTGTTCAACAAGTTCTCGCCGCTCGGCGAAAACCCGGCGCGCGACCGCATCGAGGCGTTGCTTGCGCGCTGCGGCTTCCGCAGTGCCGGCCTCTTCGTCATGGACGGGTCGAAGCGGTCGGGCCATGGCAACGCCTACTTCACCGGTTTCGGCAAGGCCAAGCGCATCGTGTTCTTCGATACATTGCTCGACCGGCTGGCGCCCGACGAGATCGAGGCGGTGCTGGCCCACGAACTGGGCCATTTCAAACGTCTGCACGTGGTCAAGCGCGTCGCCTGGTCCGCCGCGCTGTCGCTGCTGGTGCTGGCGCTCCTCGCGTGGTTCGCGCAGGCGCGGTGGTTCTACGCAGGGCTGGGCATTCCCGCCAGCCTCGTGCCCGTGGCGATGAGTCGCCCCGGGGTGGCGCTTGAGCTCTTCATGCTCGCGCTACCCGTATTCACCTTTGTGCTGGAACCGCTCGCGTCGCAGTATTCGCGCCGGCACGAGTTCGAAGCCGACGCGTTCGCCTCGGAGTACGCATCCGCGGCCTCGCTCACGGCGGCGCTGGTCAAGCTGTACGAGGACAACGCCGCGACGCTGACGCCCGATCCGCTGCATTCCGCGTTCTACGATTCGCATCCACCGGCGGCTGTGCGTATCGCCCACATCGCCGCGCGTGCGGCGGCGCGGCCGGTGCCGGCATGATGGCCTCCTCGCCGCTTGCCGCGCTCGCCACCGTCGCCATGCTGGCGATCGCGTGGGTGCCCGCGCTGGCGCAGCAGGCCACGGCCCAGGTGAGCGCGAATGTCGTGGCGGGGCGCGCGCTGGCCGAGCGCGATTGCATCGCCTGCCACCAGCAGAAGTACGGCGCGCCGGAGGCCATCTACCTGCGTCCCGATCGCCGCGTCAATACCCTCGCGCAACTCGTCGCGCAGGTGGCGCGCTGCAACGCCGAACTGGCGACGCAGTATTTTCCGGAAGAGGAAGCGCAGCTGGTGGACTACCTCAATCAGACCTTCTACCGGTTGCCGCAATGAACCCCAGCGCGACGCCGGATCCGCAACTGCTGGCGCTGGCCGCCGAGCGATGCCGTAATGGCGCGCCGCGACTGCCAGACGTGGAGGCCGCAGCATTGGTGGCGGCGCTGCCCGGATGGAGCATCGTCGACGCCACGCTGCGCAAGCCGTTTTCGTTTGCAGACTTCGAGGCCACGATGGCCTTCGTCAATGCAGTGGCCGACGTGGCGCGAGCACAGAATCATCATCCGGACCTGACCGTGCACTACGCGCGGTGCGTGGTCGTTTTTTCAACACACGATGCGGGCGGAATCACCCGCAACGATTTCATCTGCGCCGCGCACACGGAACGGATCCTCGCTTGACCGCTGCTGCCGCCACCGGCCCGACGACGGCCACCGGCCTCGTCGTCGCCACGATGCGGCGCCGCTACGACGTCGAATGCGCCGACGGTACGGTCGTGCCCTGCGTGCTCAAGGGCCGGTCGATGCAACTTGCCGTGGGCGACCAGGTCACGTTCGAGCAGGACGCCGGGGGCGCCGCCATCGTGGCCATGGCGCCGCGCCGCAACCTCATCTACCGCTCCGACGCGTTCAAAGCCAAGCTGCTCGCGGCCGACGTGACGCAGATCGCCGGCGTCGTGGCGCCGGACGTCGCGCTCGATACCGAATTGATCCATCGCTGGATGATTGCCGCCGAAGCCGCGCAATGCCGCTTTGTCGTGCTGGCCAACAAGTCCGACCTGCCCACTTACGCCCTGTTGCAGGATCGCCTGTCGGGCGTGGCCAGGCTCGGCTATCCGATCGTCGCGTTCTCCGCCCGCGACGACGTGGCGCCCGTGCTCAC
>JANMCS010000347.1:0-1296 GCA_031361405.1 Betaproteobacteria bacterium | reverse complement strand
CCGAACTCGCCCAGGCGGTGACGCTGCAGGAGGCCAGCCGCCTCACGCGCATTCCCGGCATCGGCAAGAAAACCGCCGAGCGCCTGATGCTCGAACTGAAGGACAAGCTCGGCGTGGACTTGACCAGCGCGGTCGGCGTCCATCGCGTGCCGCCCGCCTCGAGCGACATCCTGCATGCGCTGCTGGCGCTCGGCTACAGCGACAAGGAGGCCGTGGCCACGATGAAGCTGCTGCCCGAAGGCCTCGCGGTGGGCGACGGCATCCGGCAGGCACTGAAACTCCTGGCCAAGGCCTAGTCTGGTGATCGAGAACGACGAACTCAATCGTGTCATCGGCGCCAAGGTGGCCGGCGTGCAGGAGGAGGTCGTCGAGCGCGCGCTGCGTCCGCGCGGCCTCGCCGAATACGTGGGCCAGGAAAAGATCCGCGAGCAGCTGTCGATCTTCATCGAAGCCACGAAGAAACGCGGCGAGGCGCTCGACCATGTGCTGCTGTTCGGGCCGCCGGGACTGGGCAAGACCACGCTGTCGCACATCATCGCGTACGAACTGGGCGTGAACCTGCGCTCCACGTCGGGTCCGGTGCTGGAGCGTCCCGGCGATCTCGCCGCGCTCCTCACCAACCTCGAGCCGCGCGACGTGCTGTTCATCGACGAAATCCATCGGCTGTCGCCAATCGTCGAGGAAATCCTCTACCCGGCGCTGGAGGACTTCCAGATCGACATCATGATCGGCGAAGGCCCGGCGGCGCGCAGCGTCAAGCTCGACCTGCCGCCGTTCACGCTGGTGGGCGCCACCACCCGCGCAGGCATGCTCACCAATCCGTTGCGCGATCGCTTCGGAATCGTGGCGCGCCTTGAGTTCTACAACACCGAGGAATTGACGCGCATCGTCACGCGTTCGGCCAGCCTGCTCCAGATCAACGTCGATCCCGACGGCGCGCACGAAATCGCGCGCCGTTCGCGCGGCACGCCGCGGATCGCCAACCGCCTGCTGCGCCGCGTGCGCGATTTCGCCGAGGTCAAGGGCAACGGCGAAGTGACACGCGCCATCGCCGATGCCGCGCTGGTGATGCTCGACGTCGACGCGTCCGGGCTCGACGTGATGGACCGCAAGCTGCTGCACACGGTGCTGCACAAGTTCGCCGGCGGCCCCGTGGGCGTGGACAATCTCGCCGCCGCCATCGGCGAGGAGCGCGATACCATCGAGGACGTGCTGGAGCCGTACCTGATCCAGCAAGGCTTCCTGCAGCGCACCCCGCGCGGTCGCATCGCCACGCCGTTGGCCTACGCCCATTTC
>JANMCS010000343.1:0-3702 GCA_031361405.1 Betaproteobacteria bacterium | reverse complement strand
CGTAGCCTGACCTCCGCACCCGCGGCGGGCGCCGTGGCGGCGGGGGTAGGCGCCTTTCCCGTTGCGCAACATCCTGAAGTTATCGACCCGTCACCTGCGGGTCCTGCCCGCCGGGACGAACTCAGGCCAATCCACAATAATATGTTGTTATTAAATAAGATTTATTTTGTTAGTGCCACTGACTCGGGGCTCGGGATCAATTGAGCACCGCCCTTGTGCAACGCACCATTTCGGGCTATAGTCGGTCGGTTTAGCCCGTGTCCGGACGTCCGGCGCGGCGGCTACCGGCATCACAAAGGAAACGTCATGCGTCTGCTTGGGAAAGTCTCGATCATCACCGGCGCTGCCCAAGGCATCGGCCGCGCCACCGCGCTCAAGTTCGCCAAGGAAGGCGCCAAGGTTGCTGTTTGCGACATCAACGACGCCAACGTGGCCTCCACGGTCGAGATGATCAAGGCCGCAGGCGGTGAGGCGGTCGGCTTCCGCGTGGACGTGACCGACAAGGTCAGCATCGCCAGGATGGTCGAAGGCGTGATGGCCAAATGGGGCCGCGTGGATACGCTGGTCAACAACGCCGGCATCGTGCAGGACGCGCAGTTCAAGAAAATGAGCGAAGACCAGTTCGACCGTGTGATCGAGGTCAACCTGAAGGGCGTCTACAACTGTACGAAGGCCGTCGTCGACATCATGCTGGCGCAGAACTCGGGCTGCATCCTCAATGCCTCGTCGATCGTCGGCATCTACGGCAACTTCGGCCAGACCAATTACGCGGCCACCAAGTTCGCCGTGATCGGCATGGTCAAGACGTGGGCGCGCGAACTGGGCAGCAAGGGTATCCGCGCCAATGCGATCTGCCCGGGCTACATCGAAACGCCGATCCTCGCCGCGATGCCCGAAAAAGTATTGAAGATGATCGAGGACAAGGTCCCGATGGGCCGCCTGGGCCAGCCCGAGGAAATCGCCAATGCCTACGCGTGGCTGGCCTCGGACGAAGCGTCCTATATCAACGGCGCGGTGATCGAGGTTTCGGGCGGCGTCACGATCTAGCTCCAGGCTGGCATCGGGTGCGCTACCTCGTTCGTCCGACTTCCCGCCGCGCCTCCGCGCGCGGTAGCATTGGCGGCCTCACTGACTTCCTGCGGGATTCGCCATGCTCGTCCGCCTGTTCTTTGTCCTGGCTGCGCTTGCCACCCTCGCCGTCGGCGGTGGCGTGCCCCCGGCCGCTGCGCAGAAGTTCCAGCCCGGCAGTCCCTACATCTGTCCCAATCACGACGGGACCGGACTCGACTGCTACCTCGATGCGGTCACCCATCTCTACACGATGTGTCGGCACGTCAAGGGCATCGAGATCATCGAGTTCGGCTATCAAAAGGCACAGGAAGGCGTCAATGGCGCCAAGAGCGAATACTGCGTCGAGAAACAGAAGATCAACATCACACGGCCTTACCAGGCGGCGTTGAAAGAGGCCACGCCGTGGCGCGAAGCCATCGACAGCCTGGTGTCGCTGCAGCAATTCTGGCTCGAGTCGATGGTCAGCCTGCGCTGGAAGACCGGCGAAGACGATGACGTCTACCAGGACCGCGTCAACAAGATCTACGACGAGTTGAGCTACCGCATCGAAAGCGTGCGCCTCGGGTTCGACACGGCGCCCGACAACAGTGGCGCGGCCGCGGCGGCCGCCGCATCATCGGGCAAGGGCAAGGCCGCGGCCAAGCCCAAGGCCAAGCCCAACTGAACGCGCGCCTGCCACCGGAACCGGCGGTCAACGCGCCGGCGCTGCCTGCTGACAAGACGCAGGCCGCAGCGGTCCCGTCCGTGCAGGACAACGTGCAGGCCGAAGCGGTCCCGTCGGTGCAGGACAACGCGCTGGCTGCCATCTTCAACGACGGCGGCACGCTGGCACATGCACTGCCCGGCTTTCGCTTCCGACCCCAGCAGCTTGCCATGGCGCAAGCCATTGCGCGCGCGATCACCGACCGCGGTCAACTGGTCGCCGAAGCCGGCACCGGCACCGGCAAGACCTTCGCCTATCTGGTCCCGGCGCTGCTGTACGGCGGCAAGGTCATCGTATCCACCGGCACCAAGACGCTGCAGGACCAGTTGTTCGAGCGCGACCTGCCGATGGTGCGCGACGCGCTCGCGGTGCCGGTCACGGTGGCATTGCTGAAAGGGCGCAGCAACTACGTCTGCCATCACCATCTCGAGCGCGCGTCGCATGAGGACCGGCTGCCCTCGCGCGACGATGCGCGCCACCTGCCCAAGATCATCGCGTTCGCGCGCGCCAGCCAGCGCGGCGATCGCGCCGAACTGGCCGACGTGCCCGAGCATGCGTCGATCTGGCCGCTGGTCACGTCCACGCGCGATAACTGCCTCGGCCAGAACTGCGCATATCACGGCAACTGCTTCGTGCTGAAGGCGCGCAAGGAAGCGCTCGAGGCCGATGTCGTCGTCGTCAACCATCACCTGTTCTTTGCCGACATCGTGCTGCGCGACGAGGGCGTATCGGAGCTCCTGCCCAGCTGCAACACGGTGATCCTCGACGAGGCGCACCAGTTGCCGGACACCGCGACCCTGTTCTTCGGCGAACAGGTGGGCGCCGGGCAGCTGGCCGAGCTCGCGCGCGACGCCGAAATTGCGGCGCGTACCACCGCCCGCGATGTGCCCGGCCTGCCCGACTCGGCCGCCGAACTGGCACCCGCGGTGCGCAAGCTGCGCCTCGCCGCAGGCGACCTTCCCGGCAAGTTCGCGCGCGACATGATTGCGCAGCGTCCCGATTTCCGCGAAGCGCTGGATGACCTGGCCGCGACACTCGACCGGCTGGCCACCGAACTCGGCCACTTCGCGGAGCGCGGCGAAGAGCTGGCGCTGGTGGCGCGCCGGGCGGAACATTCCGCACGACAAGTGGCGCGCTGGCGCGACGGCGGCGCGGTCGAAAGTGACGATGGCAATCCGCCGCAGGAATGGATTCGCTGGATCGACGTCACAGCCAACGGCTTTCAGCTGCAGGCGTCACCGCTATCGGTCGCGCCGTTGTTCAAGCGCCAGGTGGAGACCACTGCACGGGCGTGGATCTTCACCTCGGCAACGCTCGCGGTCGGCCGCGATTTTTCGCATTACACGGGCCAGATGGGCCTCGACCACGCACAGACCGGCGCGTGGGACAGTCCGTTCGACTATCCGACGCAGGGACTGCTCTATGTGCCGCGTAACCTGCCGGCACCCAATTCGCAGGAACATACCGACGCCGTGGTCGATGCCGCATTGCCGTTGCTCGAGGCCAGCGGCGGGCGCGCCTTCATGCTGTTCACATCGTTGCGGGCGCTGGCGCGCGCGCGCGAGCGCCTCGCCCTGGCCTTTGCCCACGCTGGCCACGCCTTTCCGTTGCTGGTGCAGGGCGAAGGGTCGCGCTCCGAATTGCTGGTGCGCTTCCGCGAACTCGGCAATGCGGTGCTGCTGGGCAGCGCGAGCTTCTGGGAAGGGGTCGACGTGCCCGGCCATGCGCTGTCGCTGGTGGTGATCGACAAGCTGCCGTTCGCGCCGCCCGACGATCCGTTGCTGGCTGCGCGCCTCGACCGGCTGAAGGCCGACGGCGGCAATCCATTCATGGCGTGGCAATTGCCGCAGGCGGCGATCAGCCTGAAGCAAGGCGCGGGGCGCCTGATCCGCACGGAAACCGACCGCGGCGTGCTGGCGATCTGCGAT
>JANMCS010000340.1:0-5195 GCA_031361405.1 Betaproteobacteria bacterium | reverse complement strand
GTTGAGAACGAGCGCCAGCTGCGCTTCCGGCGGGCCGTTGACAATCTTGGAGCCATCGAGCGCGGGGAATGCGCCCGGAACGCCCTTGCCATTGGCCTGGTGACACGCGGCGCAATTGGCGGCAAAGACCTTGGAACCCAGTTCGGCGAGCGCGGCTTCCGTCCAGACTTTGGCCGGATCCTCGGCCGACGCCGAGGCGACCTTCTTCTGATCGGCCGCCCACACCGCGTAGTCGGCCTTCGACTTGACCTCGACGACGATGGGCATGTAGCCGTGTTCCTTGCCGCACAGTTCGGCACACTGGCCGCGGTAGATGCCGGTCTTCTCCGCCTTGAACCACGAATCGCGGACGAAGCCGGGAATGGCATCCTGCTTGACCCCGAACGCGGGCACCCACCACGCGTGCAGCACGTCGTTGGCGGTGATGATGACGCGCACCTTGGTATCCACCGGCACCACCAGCGGGCGATCGACCTCGAGCAGATAATTGACGCCCTTGACTTCCCTGTTCTCGATCTGCGCCAGCGGCGTGGACAGGCTCGAATAGAAGCCGAAGCCGTCCTGCAGGTAGTCGTAGCCCCACTTCCACTGGTAGCCGGTGACCTTGATCGTGAGATCGGAGCCCGTGGTGTCCTTCATCGCGAGGATGGTCTTGGTGGCCGGCCAGGCCATGAAGAGCAGGATCAGAAACGGGATGATCGTCCAGACGATCTCGACCGTGGTGTTTTCGTGGAACTGCGCGGCCTTGTGGCCCACGGATTTGCGATGCTTGAAGATCGAGTAGAACATCACGCCGAACACGGCGATGAAGATCACCACGCAGACCCAGAAGATGTAGATGTTGAGGTCGAACATCTGCTGCGCGATCGGCGTGACGGGCGGCTGGAAATTGACATCCCAGGCGGCAAACGCCGCGCCGGGGAACACGCCTGCCATGCCTGCCAGCGCCGCGATGATCCCCGCGAAAATCCGCTGCCTCGCCCCGCCAATGTTGTGCTTGCGACTCATGCTGTCCTCGAAAAGTCTGAACCTGTGCGCCGCGGGAGGCGCCCGCCTTCAACGCAACCCGGCAATTCGCCGTAATTCCCTGGCCATCGTATGCATCTCGCCGACCGACATCGCACCGCCGAATTCCACTTCATTTCCCCCGCTATGCAACGTCACCCTGGCCCGCCGGCCGAACCCGCCCGGATCAAATTCAACCCGCAACCAGCAGCGATTGAATTCGCACTGTTCGCGCCGCCCGCGGTAGTGGCGCTCGATCAGCACGCGGTCGCCGGCCACCGTCAGGCGTTCCCAATCCTCGGCCCGTCGCTCCACCAACCAGAACGCCAGCCCCAACATCCCGATCTCGACCACCGAATACGGCAATACCGGCCACGCACCCACCCACGCAAAGGCCGTTGCCACGCACAAACTCATTCCCGCCAGGACCCCGAACAATGCCCAGCGCTGATGCCGCGGAAGCGAGTCGTGCTGACGCGCCACGACGCAGTAGTCGAGGCCGGCGGGGAGCGGAGGCAGCGCATTACGCACATTCGACTCACTCGCTTGCAGCACCAACAGCCCGGACCACCCGTACCACGCCAGCCGGCGCCCCCTGCCTGCGCCGGGTCGCCCAGCACCGCTGTTGCGCTGCAAAACCACAAAATCTTAGCATGAATCGACCCCTGTCGGAACCCTTGACGCCCCGGCAAACGCGCCCATTGCGACGGCTGCTCGCCGATGGTGTCGGGACTGCCATTGGACCGTATCTTGGCGGTCAGTGATCGTCGTGCAAGGTTGACAGAAGCGCCCTCGTGACTTTGTCCAGCGCAGCGGATGCCTCGGTCGAGGTCGGGTTCCAGCGCAGGATTGCCATGGGCGGCATGCCGATCCGGGCCGTTATGCTGTCGATGTTGGACTCCATCCGCAACATCGACGGTTCGATCACGTTGCCCACCCACCCCAGGATCCGCAATCCGCGCGCCCGCACTGCCTGCGCCGACAGCAGCGCGTGGTTGATGCAGCCAAGACGCAGTCCGACCACGAGCAGTACCGGCAATTCGAGCCGCACCGCGATGTCGAGCATGTCGTGGCGTTCGTCGAGCGGGACCAGCACGCCCCCGGCGCCCTCGACGACGATCACGTCGGCCACCGCGCGCACCCGTTGGCACGCCGCTGCAATTTCATCGAGGTCGATGCGGATGCCCACCGCGCCCGCGGCAAGATGGGGCGCGATGGCGGGGTCGAACGTATAGGGATTGCGGTCGCGCAACGCCAGCGGGAGGCCGTCGGCCAGCGCCAGCGCCTCGACATCGGCATTGCAGGCAGCGCCGGGCGACACGCCGGCGGCCACGGGCTTGATGCCGGCGGCACGCACGCCGCGCGCGGCCAACGCGCGCAGCAGCGCCGCCGCAACGCAGGTCTTGCCCACGCCGGTATCGGTGCCCGTGATGAAGATGCCGGACGTGGCTGGCGCAGCGGCGGCGATCGACATCAGCGGCGACCGAAACGGATGATTGGCAGGCCGTCGGGCGTGCGGATGGCGTCGACTTTCCACGCATGGCCGTAGATCACTTCGAAGGTTGCCGGAATGCGGCCTTCACTCGCCAGCGCCTCGAGCCGCACCAGCACCCGCGCCAGCCGCGCCTTGCCCATCAGGCCCCGGCCGCGGCCCTGCGTCGCGTTGGTGGCGCCGATGGCCTTCAGCTCCTGCAACATGGCCCGCGCATCGCCGTAGGTGAGCGTGATCGTTTCCATGTCGATCACGGGGTCGGCGAAACCCGCGTGCACCAGCATGTCGCCGATGTCGTGCATGTCGGCGAAGCGGTTGGTGTGCGTGTGGCCGTCCACCGCGGCGAACGCGGCGCGGATCTCGCGCAGCGTATCCGGACCGAACGTGGTGAAGGACAGCAGTCCATCCACGCGCAGTACGCGCCGCAGCTCACCGAATGCGCCGGGCAGGTCGTTGATCCATTGCAATGCGAGATTGCTCCAGACGAGCTCGAACGCGGCGGCACCGAAAGGCAACGCGCCGATGTCGCCGCAGGCAAAGCCGGGGGTCGCGCTGCCGTCATTCCGGCGCCAGGGCAACAGCCGCTGCAGCAGCGAACGGCCGCCGCGCACCCGTTCGCGTGCCGCCGCCACCATCGGCAGCGCCAGATCCAGTGCGACGACGCGCGCTGCGGGATAGCGCAAGCACAACGCGCCGATCGCCTCACCGGTGCCGCATCCGGCATCGAGGATGGTCGCGGGGGCGAGCTTCACCACGTCGAGCCGCGTCGCCATGCGGGCGCCCACTTCGCGCTGCAGCACGGCCGCGGCATCGTAGGTTGCCGCCGCGCGGCCGAAGGCGCGGCGCACCGCGCGCGCATCGACTTCGCGCGGATCGTGCGGTGGCGGAGGCGCGGCGGCGCTCATTCAGTCCTCATCCAGGAACGGCAGCACCGCGGCGTCGAAGGCATCCCGATGCGACAGGAACGGCGCATGCGCCGCGCCGTGGATGATCACCTGTCGCGCCGCGGGCATCGCGTCCGCCAGCCACGCGCCGGCCGCAGCCGTGGTCAGCATATCGCGATTCCCCGACACGAGCAGCGTCGGCGCGAAGACGTGCCTTGCGTCGGCACGCAGGTCGATGGACTGCAGCATCGCCAGCGCGGCGCGCAGGTTGTCTGCGCCCGGCTCGCCTCGCGCAAAGAGCGCGCCCCGCAGTTCGTGCAACGCGGCGCGTCCGGCATCGCTGCCCTGCACCTGCAACGTCAGGAATCGTTGCAGCGTCAACCGGTAGGCCGCGGCCAGCTCGTCACCGAAGCGCGCGAGCGTTTCCGGTGCCATCGCGTGCGGCCAGTCGGGTGAAGCGACAAAGCGTGGCGTGGCGCCGACTAGGACCAGCCGCGCAACCTGTTGCGGCGCCAGCCGCGCCCAGCGCAACGCCACCGCCGCGCCCATCGACCAGCCCAGCACCCGCAACGGCAACGCGATGTCGGCAAACCGGCCCGCGAGTCCTGCCACGATCGCGTCGAGCGATGCGACAGGGATCGCAGCGGAATGCCCATGGCCGGGCAGGTCGACAACTGCCACCCGGAAGTTTTTTGACAGCGTGGGCACGAGTGGCGCCAGGAGTCCGCCATGCATTGCCCAGCCATGCAGCAGGATGAGCGGCGGCCCGCTGCCGCGCCAATCGACGTGCAGGCCGCTCATGCGGCGTTGGCCAGTGCGCGCAACAGCGCCTCGACATCGGCTTCGGTATGCGCGGCCGACAACGACACGCGCAGCCGTGCCGTTCCTGCCGGCACGGTAGGCGGCCGGATCGCCGGCACCCAGATGCCCTGCGCCAGCAACGCCTCGGCCAGCGCCACGGCGGCACAACTGTCGCCCACCACCAGCGGCTGGATCGCGGTCTGCGACGGCAGCAACGACCACGGCAATGACGCGGCACCCGCACGAAATTGCGCGATGCGCGCCTGCAGTTGGGCACGGCGCGGATGTTCGTCGCGAATCAGCGCGAGTGCCATGCGCAGCGCTTCCGCCAGCAGCGGTGGCGTTGCTGTCGTGTAGATGTACGGGCGCGCAGTTTGTACCAGCGCTTCGATCACCACCGGGTGCGCCGCGACAAATGCGCCCGCCACGCCAGCGGCCTTGCCGAGCGTGCCCATCGCCACGATGCGATCCGACGCCATGTGCAAATGCGCCAGCGTGCCGCGCCCGTCGCCCAGCACGCCGAAGCCATGCGCGTCATCGACAATCAACCAGGCGTCGTGCTGGTCCGCAAGATCGAGCAATTGCGGCAACGGCGCAATGTCGCCGTCCATGCTGAACACGGCATCGGTGACGATGAGCTTGCCGGGCGCGGTCGATGCCACCAGCGCGCGCGACAACGCGCCGACATCGCCGTGCGGATACCGATGCATCGTGGCGCGGGCGAGCAACGCGCCGTCGTTGAGACACGCATGATTTAGACGATCGGCGAACACGGCATCGCTGCGGCCGGCCAGCACCGACAGAATCGCAAGATTGGCAAGATAGCCCGACGAAAACAGCAGCACGCCGACATCGCCGCCGGGCGCCAGAAATGCCGCCATCTCGCGCTCCAGCGCGTCGTGCGCCGCCGTGTGTCCGCTGACGAGATGCGACGCGCCTGCACCCACGCCCCATGCCTGCGCCGCAGCGCGTGCCGCGTCGACCACGGCCGGATGATTGGCCAGCCCCAGGTA
>JANMCS010000311.1:0-5494 GCA_031361405.1 Betaproteobacteria bacterium | reverse complement strand
GCCGCCATGGGTGGCAAGCGGGGCGCAGTCAGCGCCGCGTCCGTTTGCCCGCGGGCGGGGGTGCCTCGACTTCGCGCAGCGCATCGCGAAAGTCGGACACGTCCTGGAACGACCGATACACCGACGCGAAGCGGATGTAGCCTACCTTGTCGAGCTTGTGCAGCTCCTGCATCACCATTTCACCGATGTGGCGCGACGGAATCTCGCGCTCGCCGAGCGACAGCACCTGCTGGCGGATGCGATCGATGGCAGCATCGATATACTCGGTGGGCACGGGACGCTTGTGCAGCGCCCGCTGAAAGCCGATGCGAATGCGGTTGACGTCGAAATCCGAGCGGTTGCCATTGGTCTTGACCACCTGCGGCAAGCGCAGCTCGACGGTCTCGTAGGTGGTGAATCGCTTCTGACAGTCCAGGCACCGCCGCCGCCGGCGTATTGATTCGCCCGGCTCGGACACGCGCGAATCCACCACCTGCGTTTCGCTGCTGCCGCAGAACGGACACTTCATCGCCGCGCTCCACGAGCAACGCACGTCGTGGCCATGACTTCGCTGGACAAGCGCCGCATCGCCAGACCGGGCTCAGGCGTAATAGACCGGAAATTTGCGCGTAAGCACCGCCACCTCGGCGCTGACCTGCGCAATCCTGGCGTCATCCTGAGGCGCATCGAGCACGTCGGCGATCAGGTGCGCGAGCACCTCGCTTTCGATTTCGGTGAAGCCGCGGGTGGAGATGGCCGGGCTGCCCAACCGAATGCCGGAGGTGACGAACGGCTTTTCCGGATCATTGGGAATGGCATTCTTGTTGCACGTGATGTGGGCGCGGCTCAACGCGGCTTCCGCATCCTTGCCGGTGATCTTCTTGGCGCGCAAGTCGACCAGGAACATGTGGCAATCGGTGCCGCCGGAAACGATGCGCAGCCCGCGATCCTGCAGCACGGTGGACATCACGCGCGCATTGTCGATCACGCGTTGCTGGTACACCCTGAAGTCGTGGTGAAGCGCCTCGCCGAACGCCACCGCCTTGGCCGCGATCACGTGCATCAGCGGGCCGCCCTGCAGGCCGGGAAACACGGCCGAATTGATCGCCTTTTCGTGCTCGGTACGCATCAGGATGATGCCGCCGCGAGGACCGCGCAGCGTCTTGTGCGTGGTGCTGGTCGTGTAGTCGGCGATGCCCACCGGCGACGGATAGAGTCCCGCCGCCACCAGCCCGGCGTAATGCGCCATGTCGACCATCAGTCGCGCGCCCACGGCATCGGCGATGGCGCGGAAGCGCTTCCAGTCGATGACGCGCGAGTAGGCCGAGGCGCCGGCGATGATGAGGCGCGGCTTGTGCTCGTGGGCGAGCTTTTCGGCGGCGTCGTAGTCGATCAGCTCGGTGTCGGGATCGAGGCCGTAGGGCACCACGTTGAACCACTTGCCGGACATGTTGACCGGCGAGCCGTGCGTGAGGTGGCCGCCATGCGGAAGACTCATGCCGAGGATGGTGTCACCGGGCTTCAAGGCGGCGAAGAACACGGCCTGGTTGGCCTGCGCGCCCGAATGCGGCTGGACATTGGCGGCCTCGGAATGGAACAACCTCCTGACCCGTTCGAGGGCCAACTCCTCGGCCCGGTCGACGCATTCGCAGCCACCGTAGTAGCGCTTGCCGGGATAGCCTTCGGCATATTTGTTGGTGAGTTGGGACCCTTGCGCCTCCATGACCGCCGGACTGGCGTAGTTTTCCGACGCGATCAACTCGATGTGGTCTTCCTGCCGCTGGTTCTCGCAGGTGACGGTGCGGTACAACTCGGGATCGGCGCTGGCCAGGGTGCGGGATCGGCTGAACATGGGTATCGTGGTCAAGATGGGGCAGTTCAAGATTTTAGCACCCGGGCCTGACCGCGTCGGCTCGTTTCCGGCGACAAAGCCCCTTATAATCGCGCAGCCTCACGCGGCAGCCTGCCGCGGTCACAAAGGAAGACGGACAAGCGCCCAAACCAGCCGTCCCGCGCCGGAAGCCGCGCCTTGAAGGAGACGTCCCGTGAATGCCCTCCTCGCCTTTTCCCGCGCCGTCGATTCGATGAACGAGCGAATCGGCAAAGTCATCTACTGGCTCGTGCTGGCGGCCGTCGTGATCAGCGCTGCCAACGCGATTGTGCGCAAGGCGTTCAACACCAGTTCAAACGCCTTCCTCGAGATCCAGTGGTACCTGTTTTCGGCGATCTTCCTGTTCTGCGCGGGCTACACGCTGCTCAGGAATCAGCACGTGCGCATCGACGTCATCGCCGGCCGGCTGTCCAAGCGCGCCCAGGCCTGGATCGACATCCTGGGCACGCTGTTCTTCCTGATGCCGATGGCGATCATGATCATGGTCCTGTCGTGGCCGGTGTTCATCCAGGCCTTTCAGCGCGGCGAGGTCTCGACCAATGCCGGCGGACTCATCATCTGGCCGGCGCGCCTCATGGTGCCGATCGGTTTCCTGTTATTGGTGCTGCAGGGGTGGTCGGAGCTGATCAAGCGGGTGGCATTCCTCAAGGGACTGATCCCCGATCCATCCGAAAAGCAGGGGGAGAAGACAGCCGAGGAAGAACTGGCCGACGAAATCCTGCGCGCGCGTGGAGAAAAGGCATGAGCACCTTCGTCCAGGCCCGCAACAGCCAGGGAGACCGCGCATGACTGCCCTGCTGATCCACAACATGGCGCCGCTGATGTTTGCGACGCTGATCATCGTGATGCTGATGGGCTACCCGGTGGCGTTCGCGCTCGGCGCCGTCGGCATCGGCTTCGGTCTCCTCGGCATCGAGCTCGGCCTGTTGCAGGCCACGCTGTTCCAGGCGCTGCCCGAGCGGGTCTGGGGCGTCATGTCCAACGACACGCTGCTGGCCATTCCGTTCTTCACGTTCATGGGCCTGATTCTCGAGCGCAGTGGCATGGCGGAAGATCTGCTCGAAACGATCGGCCAGCTGTTCGGTCCGGTGCGCGGGGGCTTGGCCTATGCAGTGATCTTCGTCGGCGCGCTGCTGGCCGCCACCACCGGCGTGGTGGCGGCGTCGGTGATCTCGATGGGTCTCATTTCGCTGCCGATCATGCTGCGCTATGGCTACGATCGCCGGTTCGCGTCGGGCGTCATTGCCGCGTCGGGCACGCTGGCCCAGATCATTCCGCCCTCGCTGGTGCTGATCATCATGGCCGACCAGCTCGGCAAGTCGGTGGGCGACATGTATGCCGGTGCGTTCATTCCCGGCCTCGTGCTCACCGGCCTTTATGCCGTCTACACGATGGGCATCTGCATCTTCAAGCCCACGTGGGCCCCGGCGCTGCCGCCGGAAGCCCGCACGCTGAAGGAGCCCAACGGCGACACGGGCAATCGCTCGTTGCTGGTGCTGTTCATCGTTTCTGCCGCGTCCGCCGTCGCGTTCGCGAAATTTTGGTATCCGGTCGGTGCGCCGCTCGACGAAGTGATTGTCGTCGCCACCTCGGTCGGTACCGGCGTCGCGTTCTTTGCGGCGGTACTGAACCGCGCGTTCAAGTTCAGCCTGTTGTCGCAGCTGGCCGAGCGCGTGGTGTTCGTGCTGATTCCCGTGCTGGCGCTGATCTTCCTGGTGCTGGGCACGATCTTCCTCGGCGTGGCCACACCGACCGAAGGCGGCGCCATGGGCGCAACAGGTGCCTTGCTGATGGCGCTGGCGCGCAAGCGTCTGGACTGGAAGCTGTTGAAGCAGGGCATGGACACCACGGCCCGTCTCACGGCCTTCGTCGTGTTCATCCTGGTCGGCGCGCGCGTGTTCAGTCTCACGTTCTACGGCGTCAACGGCCACGTGTGGGTCGAGGAGCTGCTGGTGGGATTGCCGGGCGGCCAGCTTGGCTTCCTGATCGTGGTCAATATCCTCGTCTTCGTGCTGGCCTTCTTCCTCGACTTCTTCGAGCTGGCGTTCATCATCGTGCCGCTGCTTGGTCCCGCCGCCGAAAAGCTGGGCATCGACCTCATCTGGTTCGGCGTGCTGCTGGGCGTGAACATGCAGACCTCGTTCATGCACCCGCCGTTCGGTTTTGCGCTCTTCTACCTCCGCAGCGTGGCGCCCGACAAGGACTATGTCGACAAGATCACCGGCAAGATGACCGCGCGCATCACCACGGGTCAGATTTACAGGGGCGCGATTCCGTTCGTCTGCATCCAGCTGATCATGGTGGGGCTGGTGATCATGTTCCCGCAGATGGTGATGGTGTACAAAGCCGGCGAGTCGACGGTCGACCCGTCGAAGATCGAGATCATCATCCAGCAGGAGGAGCCTGTGGGCGCGGGTGGCGGCACCGCCGATCCGGGCGCCGACAAGCAGCCCGGCAGTCCTTACGATCCTCCCGCGCCGGAGAAAGCCGACGCCGGCCAATCGGTGCAGGATGCGTTCAAGGCTCCACCCGCCGAGGCACCGAAGAAGTAGAGTGCGCCCTGGCCGGCTGCCTCTGCGAGGCTGAAGCCTCGCCTACGGACTCCGTTGCGGCATCACTTACCGCGCGACGCACGAAAAAAAGCCCCGCGACTGCGGGGCTTTTTACTGGCGCCGGGAATCGCGTGCTTACTTCTTCGCGGGCGCCGCCGACGTACGGGTGGCCCCGGTCATGAAGTCGTCGAAGTTCTTTTCGGCAACGCTGAACCAGAGGACTTCCTCATCGCGGAATTTCTTCCACGGCTCGAAAACCTTCTTGAAGTTGGCGTTCTTGGCCATCGTTTCCTCGAAGACTTCATTGGCCGCCTTGAAGCAGGCCTGCATCACTTCGCGCGGGAACGGACGCAACGCAACGCCGTTGCCCACCAGGCGGCGCAGCGCCGGCGGATTCACTGCGTCGTACTTGGCCAGCATATCGACGTTGGCTTCGTAGCAAGCGGCTTCCAGGATGGACGCGTATTCCTTCGGCAACGCAGCGAGCGCCTTGTCGTTGACGAAGAGATCGAGCTCCGGGCCGCCTTCCCACCAACCGGGGTAGTAGTAGTTCTTGGCAACCTTGTAGAAACCCAGCTTTTCGTCGTCGTACGGACCCACCCACTCGGCCGCATCGATCGTGCCTTTTTCCAGCGACGGATAGATGTCGCCACCGGGAATCTGCTGCGGCACCGCGCCCAGCTTGGCCAGCACCGTGCCGGCAAAGCCGCCGATGCGCATCTTCAGGCCCTTCAGGTCCCCGACGGTCTTGATTTCCTTGCGGAACCAGCCGCCCATCTGCGCGCCCGTATTGCCAGCCGGGAAGGCCACGATGTTGTACGTCTTGAAAAATTCCGCCATCAGGGCCCTGCCACCGCCGTGGTACATCCAGGCGTTTTGCTGGCGCGCATTCATGCCGAACGGAATGGCGCAGGCAAACGCGAACGTGGGATCCTTGCCGAAGAAGTAATACGGTGCCGTATGGCAGCATTCGACGGTGGCGTTCTGTACTGCATCGACGACGCCGAACGGGGGCACGATTTCGCCGCCAGCAAAAACCTGGATCTGGAATTTGCCACCGGTGGCCGATGCC
>JANMCS010000309.1:0-3404 GCA_031361405.1 Betaproteobacteria bacterium | reverse complement strand
TGAAGCTGACCTCGGATAGCGCCTGCACGCCGCCGAAGCGCTTGGTGATGCCCGTTGCCGCAAGCAACGCCAGTTTGCTCACGGTGAACCACCATCGCGCTGCGCGCTCCGGTATTCGCGCTCGGGGCGGCCCTTCGTGCTCATTCTTTGGTGGCGGTTTCGAGTTCGCGCTTGCGCAGCGCGGAAGGCAGGATGCCGGCCGGTCGATAGAGCATCATCAGCACCAGCGCGAGGCCGAACAGCAGCATGCGGATCACCTCGGGTTCCAGCAGCATGTGGCCGAAGATCGCCTTTTGCACCGGCTCGACCGTATAGCGCAGGATCTCGGGCACGAACGACAGCAACAGGGCGCCGACGATCACGCCGCCGATGTTGCCCATCCCGCCCAGCACCACCATGGCCAGCACCATCACGGATTCGGTGAGGCCGAAACTCTCCGGGCTGACGAAGCCCTGGGTGGCGGAGAACATCCCGCCGGCAATACCGCCGAACGAGGCGCCCATCGCAAACGCCAGCAGCTTGATGTTGCGCGTGTTGATGCCCATCGCACGCGCCGCGATCTCGTCCTCGCGGATGGCTTCCCACGCGCGGCCGATGCGCGAGTCCTGCAGCCGCATGTTGATCATGATGATCACGGCCAGCACAATCAGGAAGAAATAGTAGTACTTGATGGGACCGGTGAAATCGAGGCCGAACAGCGTTTCGCGCTTGGCAAAATTGAAATCACCGAGGCGGAAGGGGTCGATCAGCGTGATGCCCTGCGGACCGTTGGTGATGTTGACCGGCTGCGACAGGTTGTTGACGAAGATGCGGATGATCTCGCCGAATCCGAGCGTGACGATGGCGAGATAGTCGCCGCGTAGTTTCAGCGTGGGCGCACCCAGCAGCACGCCGAACAGGCAGGCCACGGATGCACCGATCGGCAGGATGATCCAGAACGGCAGGTGCAGGTTGAAGTGCGGGCTCGCCAGCAACGCATAGACATAGGCACCCACCGCGTAGAACGCGATGTAGCCCAGGTCAAGCAGGCCGGCAAAGCCCACCACGATGTTGAGGCCCAGCGCCAGGAACACATACAGGATCGCGAGGTTGGTGATGCGCACCCACGCGGTGCCCACCGACGCCAGCGCCCACGGCAGCACGATCAGGCTCACGATCACAAGCGCGAATCCCGCCTTGGCGAGCCAGGGATTTTTCTTGGTGTCGAACAGTACGTTCATCGTGCAACTCCTACGCGCGGTCCGATACCCGCTCGCCCAGGAGGCCGGACGGACGGAAGACCAGCACGGCAATCAGCACCAGGAACGCAAACACATCCTGGTAGTTGGAGCCGAACAAGGTCAGGTTGGCATCGTCGGCGCAGCGCTGCGCCAGCGCTTCGGACCAGCTCGCAATCTGGCACAGGTTGGTGAGGTCGCCGATGTAGCCCGCGCCCATCGCCTCGATCAGGCCCAGCAGGAGGCCGCCCAGCATGGCGCCGCCGAGATTGCCGATGCCGCCCAGCACGGCGGCGGAAAACGCCTTGAGGCCGAGGATGAAGCCCATCTGGTAGTGCGCGATGCCGTAATAGCTGCCGATCATTACGCCGGCGACGGCGCCGAGGCCCGCGCCGATGATGAAGGTCAGCGAGATCACGCGATTGATGTCGATGCCCATCAGGCCCGCCACCTGCTGGTTCTGCGACGTCGCGCGCATGGCCACGCCAAGCCGCGTGCGGTAGACGAGCAGCAGCAGCCCCACCATCATCGCCACCGACGCGACAATGATCGCAACCTGCACGTTGGTGATCGTGGCGCCGTCGGGGTTGCCCGTGATGTGATACGGCACGGTGGCGATGATCTGCGGATAGGGCAGTGGATTGCGGCTCCAGATGATCATCGCCAGGTTCTGCAGGATGATGGACAGCCCGATCGCAGTGATCAGCGGCGCCAGGCGTGGCGCGCGGCGCAGTGGCCGGTAGGCCGTGCGCTCGAGCGTGTAGCCCACCGCCATGCAGACGACGATGGCGGCCGCGACACCCGACGCCACGATCAGCAACGGCGGCACGCCGATGTTGGCGCCTGTGATTGCGACGATAACCGTGTACGCGACCATCGCGCCGATCATCACCACCTCGCCGTGGGCGAAGTTGATCAGCTGGATGATCCCGTAGACCATTGTATAACCCAGCGCGACCACCGCGTAGACGCTGCCCAGCGTGAGGCCGTTGATCAACTGCTGCAGGAAGATGTCCAGACGCGCCTCGCGTGTTGCATACGACGATGACCGGATTGTGTCGGTACACTGACCTGTAGGCAAGGCTTTGGCCTTGCACACCGTCGCGCGAGGCGGAAGCCTCGCCTACGGGGGAATTCCAACCTGCGCCTCACCTCCGCCCGCACAAAAAAACGGCGCCCCTCGCGGGACGCCGTTTCCATCTTGCTTGCGGGTGTGGCTGTTACTTCTTCGGGGCTGCAGGCGCGGGCGCTGCCGGCGTGGCCGGAGCCGGTGCCGGGGTTGCCATGGCCGCGGGCGCAGCAGGCGCTGCTGCGGGCGCCGCTGACATCTTCATTTCCTTCATGAAGTCCTCGAACGACGACGCCTTGCCGGCCTTGACGACGCCAACCGGGACAACCTTGCCGTCCTTCAGCGTGAAGATCGTGATTTCGGCGTTCTTGCGATCGCCCTTTTCGTCGAACTCGATCTTGCCGGTGGCGCCGTTGAAGCTGATCTTCTGCAGTTCCGGCAGGTACTTGGCCGGTTCGGTCGAGTCAGCCTTCTGCATCGCCGCGATCATCAGGTTCACCGCGTCGTAGAAGAACGGCGCGTATTGCTTGACGTCGCCATACTTGGCCTTGAACGCGTCGTTGAACGACTGGCTGGCTGCCGAAGCGGGCAGTCCGGCCTGCGAGCAGATGAGGCCCTCGGCCGCGCCGCCGGCGAGCTTGCCCATTTCGTCCGTGCACGCGCCGTCGCCGAAGCTGAACACGCTCTTGATGCCGAGTTCACGCGCCTGCTTGATCATCGGGCCGCCGGTCGCGTCCATGCCACCGTAGAAGATGGCATCGGGCGCCTTGCCCTTCATCTTGGTCAGGATCGCCTTGAAGTCGGTGGTCTTGTCGGTTGCCTTTTCACGTGCGACAACCGTTACGCCCGCGGCCTTCAGCGTCTTCTCGACTTCATTGGCCAGGCCTTCGCCATACGCGGTTGCGTCGTCGGCGATGGCAACCTTCTTCACCTTCATGTTGGCGAGGTACTGCGCAATCGCCGGGCCTTGCTGGTCATCGCGGCCGACGGTGCGGAAGACGTTCTTGAAGCCTTGTTCGGTCAGTTTCGGGTTCGTGGCCGAACCGGAGATCACCGGAATGCCGGCCTGGTTGTAGACGGCCGACGCGGGAATGGTCACGCCCGAATTCAGGTGACCG
>JANMCS010000289.1:0-8848 GCA_031361405.1 Betaproteobacteria bacterium | reverse complement strand
ATGGCTGGGCAAGGAAGACGCCCCCCTTCTGTTCCGGCTGAAGCTTGATCCGCAGCAGTGGCGTTGGGGGCTGCAGTTCCTGCTGGAGTGCCTGCCGTCGCGCACGCGCCACAACACGATCCAGTGCCTCAACCTGGCACTGTATTCGCGCGATTGCCTGAAGGAATTGCGCGCGCAGACAGGCATCGAGTACGACCACCTCGAGCGCGGCATCCTGTCGTTCTATACCGACCCGAAGGAGTTTGCGCACGGCGTGGAAGCGGCGGCGCTGATGCGCCAGTTCGGCTGCGACCGCGACGTGAAGTCGGTGGACGAATGCGTCGCCATCGAACCCGCGCTGGCCGCGTGCCGCGACAAGCTCGCCGGCGGCATCTTCACCGTCAGCGATGAATCGGGCGATGCGCAGCGTTTCACGACCGAGCTGGCGCGGCTGGCGCAGGCGCGGGGCGTCACGTTTCGCTGGAACATGGCCGTCGAGTCGTTGACCTTCGACGGCGACACTGTGACCAGCGTGCGCTGCGTCAACGAGGAGCATCGCAAGGAAGTGCTCGTCGCCGACGCGTATGTGATGGCGCTGGGCAGCTACAGCCCGTTCCTGCTGAAGCCGCTTCGCGTCCCGTGCCTCATCTATCCGGCGAAAGGGTATTCGGCCACGATCGCGATCGACGGTCATCACGGTTCGCCGATGGTGTCGCTGACCGACCTCGCCTGGAAAATCGTGTTCACGCGGCTGGGCGACCGGCTGCGCGTGGCGGGCACGGCGGAGCTCTCGGGCTACAGCAAGGATCTGAACCTCGTGCGCTGCGAGGCCCTGGTCAAGCGGACGTTCGAGTTGTTTCCGGACGCCGGCGATCGTGACAGCGCGCAATTCTGGACCGGGCTGCGCCCCGCTACACCGTCGAATGTGCCGCTGGTGGGCGGTACCCGCTACCGCAACCTGTTCCTCGACACGGGTCATGGCACGCTCGGCTGGACGATGGCCTGCGGCTCCGGCCGCGCGCTGGCCGACCTCATGGCGAGGCGCCAGCCTGGCGTGAAATTTGCGTTCACCGGTGGATGACCCTCCAATCCCTCAATCGCTGGAAGGCCGCCGGCCTGCATCTTGTCTTGAGCGCGCTGATCGCGCTGACGCTGATCGTGCTGGTCGTGGCGCTCTGGTATCCCGCGCCCTATTTCGCGGCGATGGGCGGGGCGACGCTGCTGCGGCTCCTGATCGGCGTGGATGTGATCCTCGGGCCGCTGATCACGCTGATCATCTTCGAACCGAGGAAGCCGCGCCTCAAGTTCGACCTCGCCGCGATCGCGACGCTGCAACTCGCCGCGCTGGCTGCCGGCGCGTTCATCATGTTCGACGCGCGTCCCGTGTTTGCGGTGTTTACCGGTGATCGCTTCGAAGTCGTGCCTGCGAACAGCATCGATAACGACTCCCGGGCCCGTGCCGCAGTCGCCTTCCAGGCGTTGCCGCTCAATGGGCCGCGCGTGGTCGGCGCGCACCAGCCGTCCTCCGAGCGGGAACGGTCGGAGGTCCGGCTGTCGGCGATGATGGGCGGACCGGACATCGCTCATCTGCCGCATCTCTTTCATTCGTATGCAGAAGTTGCCGTCGATGCCGCCCGCCGCGCGCGGCCGCTACCGCAGCTTGCGGGACGTGGCGCCAACGAAGCACTGCTCGTGCGTGACTATCTCGACACCTCGGGACGCGCCGTCGGTTCGGTGGGTTACCTGCCGGCACGCGCCCGCAATGAAGACTTCGCAATGGTCGTCGACCGCAAGACGGGCGAGATCGTCGGATCGCTCGGGATCAATCCCTGGTAGGGCCGCTTCCGTATAATCATGGACTTTGCTGCAAGGTCCTTGATGCATACGCCGTTTATCGCTGTTGTCGTCCTCCTGTTTTCCACATTCGCCGCTGCGGGACCTGCCCGCACTGCGGAGGCGCCTGCGGCGCTCCTTGCGGTGGCGCCTCCCGGGATTGCCGCCGCGGCGTGGCTGTTGACCGACGTGACCAGCGGCCAGACGCTCTACGCCGCCAACGCCGACGAGCGCCGCGACCCCGCGTCGCTCACCAAGCTCATGACCGCGTACCTGGTGTTCGGCGCATTGCGCGCGAAGGCCATCCTGCCGTCGCAGATGGTCAACGTGTCGGAGCATGCGTGGCGCGCCGAGGGTTCGCGCATGTTCATCGAGCCGCGCCGCTCCGTCACGGTGGACGAATTGATGCGCGGGATGATCGTGCAGTCGGGCAACGATGCATCGATCGCGCTGGCCGAACTGGTCGGCGGCAGCGAGGATGCCTTTGTCGCGCGGATGAACGCCGAGGCCGCGCGGCTTGGCATGACCAATTCGCATTTCACCAACGCGACCGGGCTCTCCCATCCGCAGCACTATTCCACGGCGGCCGACATGGCCAGGCTGGCGGCGACACTCATCCGTGACTATCCGGAGTTCTACCCGTTGTATGCGCTGAAGGAATTTCGCTATAACAACATCACGCAGCCCAACCGCAACCGGCTCCTGTGGACCGACCCGAATGTCGACGGATTGAAGACTGGACACACCGACGCCGCCGGCTGGTGCCTGATCGCATCCGCGCAGCGCGGCGACCGGCGACTTCTGGCGGTGGTTCTTGGCGCCGCGTCCGATGCGGCGCGCGCCACTGAAGCGCAAAAGCTCCTGAACTACGGGTTCCAGGCCTTCGATACCGTGCAGCTGTACCAGTCAGGCAAGCAGGTGACCGCGCTGCGTGTCTGGAAGGGCACGCTGCCCGAAGTGCCGGCCGGGTTTCTCGCGGATCGTTACCTGACGCTGCCCAAGGGCAAAGCCGACAAGCTCACGCTGACGATGCAAGCGCAGGAGCCACTGATCGCGCCCGTGACGCGCGCGCAAGCGGTGGGCATCGTCAAGGTGGCGCTCGAAGGCAAGCCGATCGCCGAATTCCCGCTGATCGCGCTGGAGGACGTGCCGCAAGGCAACGTCTTCGCGCGGGCGTGGGACAGCGTGCGCCTGTGGTTTCGCAAAAGCTGAACCGTCCATCGTCCAAGGAGTCGTGATGAATGCCACCGATCCCGTCGTCTACCTCAACGGCAAGTTTGTACCGCTCTCCGGCGCGCAGGTGTCGGTGCTCGATCGCGGCTTCATCTACGGCGACGGCGTCTACGAACTCATTCCGGTCTATGGCCGCGAGCCGTTCCGGATGACGCCGCACCTCAAACGTCTGCAGCGCAGCCTCGACGGCATCGGCCTCGCCAATCCGCACACCGAAGCGCAATGGGAAGCGCTGGTGCGCGATCTCGTGGCGCGCACGCCCTATCCCGACCAGGGGGTGTATTTCCAGGTCACGCGCGGCGTGGCCAAGCGGGATCATGCGTTTCCCAAGGACGTGCCGCCGACGGTGTTCATGATGAGCAATCCCCTGGCCACGCCCTCGCGCGAGCAGGTGGAAGGCGGCGTGGCGGTGGTCACCGCCGAGGACAATCGCTGGCATCGCTGCGACCTCAAGACGATTTCGCTGCTGGGCAACGTGCTGATGCGCCAGCTTGCCGCGGATGCGGGGGCCCTCGAAACCGTGATGTTCCGCGACGGCTTCCTGACGGAGGCCTCCGCCTCGAACGTGATGATCGTCAAGAATGGCACGATCATCGTGCCGCCCAAGGACCATTTCATTCTTCCCGGGGTCACCTTCGATGCGACGATGGAGTTCGCGCAAGCGGCGGGCATTCCACTGGTGATGCGGCCCGTGCCGCAGGCCGAGGCGATGGCCGCCGACGAGATGTGGTTGTCGTCGTCCACCAAGGAAGTGCTCGCGGTCACGACGCTTGACGGCAAACCCTTTGCGGGCGGCAAACCCGGCGCGGTCTTTCGCCGGATGTGGCAGGAGTTCCAGACGCGCAAACCGCGCGCGCTCGCGCCGGCCTGACGCACTGTTCCGGCGTCAGTCTTCCGGCAGCGGAATGGTGGCGCCAAACTGGCCGTGCTGGAAGACGAGGCCACGGCCTGGGGCGCGCTCGCAGGTGGCCACTTCGCCGATGAACACGACGTGGTCGCCCGCCAGGTGGCGCTCGTGATGCCTGCATTCGAACCACGCGATGCAGCCCTCGATCAGCGGAGCATCGGCCCAGCCGAGCCGGAACGGCACGCCCTCGAAGCGATCCACGTGCGGGCGTGAGAAGCGGCGCGCGAGCTCCGCCTGCGCGGCCGACAGCACGTTGACGGTATACCGTGCGCACGCCTCAAAGGCGGGCAGGCTCGTGGATCGCGTCTCGAGGCTCCACAGTATGAGCGGCGGATCGAGCGACACCGAGTTGAACGAATTGGCCGTGAATCCCACCAACCGGCCGTCGGCGGCGCGCGCGCAGATCACGGTGACCCCCGTGGCAAACTGGGCCAGGGCGTCACGGAATTGCCGGGCATCGAAGGCTTGCGGCGACGTATTCGCGTGGCTGGATACGGACATGGAGTGGAAGCGAAGCGCGTGCAGCGACGCCGAACCGCGCGGGAGGCAATGGGTCCCCGATGGTAGGGGGGCGGGTGCGGGAAGTCAAAGTCGGACGCCTGAACGCGGGATCGGCTCCCCATCCGGGCCGCGACTTGCTACACTTTTCACCACGGGCGGAGCCATTGCAGCTCGCGCCTGTTCGTCCGACGCCAAAGGTTCGGTCCATGGCCCATGCGCTGCAGCGGATCATCACGCACCGGTACGGGGATCGGGATCTCCCGGTCACGCTCGTATTGCCGGATGGTGCGCGTGTGCCGCTGTCGGCCCAGCCCGCCGTGGACATCGTGGCGCGCACCTGGAAAGGCATGCGCGCCCTGGCGGCGCCGGCGATGGGTTCGCTGGCGCGTGCCTATGTGCAAGGCGATATCGATTTTTCCGGCAGCGCGCGGCGCATCCTCGACATCGCCGAAGCGATGGTGGGCTCGGTGGCGCACGGCCGCGATGGTGTGCGCGCGCGCTGGAAACTGCTGCTGCGGCAGCGGCGGGCCAATCACCGCAACATCGCCCATCATTATGATGTTTCCGATGCGTTCTACCGGATGTGGCTCGATGAACGCATGGTGTATTCGTGCGCCTATTTCCACGCGGCCGACGACACCCTCGATGCGGCGCAGGTACACAAGCTCGACCACATCTGCCGCAAGCTGCGGCTGGTACCGGGCGAGCGCATGCTCGACATCGGCTGCGGCTGGGGTGCCCTGCTGTTTCACGCGGCGCAGACCTATGGCGTGGAGGCCACCGGCATCACGTTGTCGCAGAACCAGTTCGATCACGTGCAACGTGAAATCATCGCTCGCGGGCTCGCGGGCCGCGTTTGCGTCGAATTGCGCGACTACCTCGAACTGCCGGACGATGTCCACTACGACAAGATCTCGAGCGTGGGCATGTTCGAGCATGTGGGCATCAAGCGCTTCCCCGCCTATTTCGGCAAGATCTTCCGCATCCTTGCGCCCGGTGGCCTGGTGCTCAACCACGGCATCACGCACAACGCGCTCGACGCCGATACCGTGGGCAGCGGCATCGGCGAGTTCGTGGATGACTTTGTCTTTCCAGGGGGTGAATTGACCCATGTGGCAGAGGTTATCGCGGGCATGGCGCGCCAAGGCCTTGAAGCCATCGACGCCGAGGCACTGCGTGAGCACTATGCGAAAACTCTGTGGTGCTGGGTCGATCGCCTCGAGGCGCGCGCGGACGACGCGCGGCGGGAGATCGGCGATGAACGCTTTCGCATCTGGCGGATCTACATGGCCGGCTCCGCCCATGCCTTCGATCGCGGCTGGCTGTCGCTATGGCAGATTCTCGCGGGCAAACCGCTCGCTGACGGCCGCCTGCCGCATCCGTTGACGCGCGACTACATGTACGATTCGAAGCCCTGACCTACGTCGCGACGAAGAGCACCATGTCCAAAGCCGATCCCAAGCCCGCCGGCATGCCTCCGGACGAGGCCGAATCGCCCCTCACGTTTCCGTGCACGTTTCCCATCAAGGTGATGGGCCGCACGCAGGACGGGTTCGCGCAGGCGGTGGCCGATGTGGTGCGCAAGCACGCCGCGGATTTCGATCCGGCGGCGCTGGAGATGCGCTCGTCCAAGGAAGGCAACTGGCTCTCGGTCACCGCCACGGTCAATGCCACGTCGCGCGCGCAACTCGACGATCTCTATCGCGAACTGGTTGCGCATCCGATGGTGAAGATGGTGTTGTGACGTGTCACGCCAACGTGGTTGACGCGGCCACCGGCTTCGCTGTTCGCACGCTCGGTCCCACCGACTACATGGCCACCTGGCAGGCCATGCAGGACTTCACGGCGCGGCGCGATGCGCATGCACCGGACGAAATCTGGCTGACCGAGCATCGGCCGATCTACACGCTTGGCCTGGCGGGCCGGCGCGAACATGTGCTGCGCGACAACGGCATTCCGCTCGTGAAGGTCGACCGCGGCGGGCAGGTGACGTATCACGGACCGGGGCAAATGGTCGCCTACACGCTGGTGGACATGCGGCGCCGGCGCTACGGCATCCGCGACATGGTCCGACGGCTGGAGGCCGCGGTGGTCGAGTGGCTTGATGCCGTCGGCATTCAATCCTATGGCAAGCCGGCGGCGCCGGGGGTCTATGTCGATCGCGACGGCGCCGCGGCGAAGATTGCGGCGTTAGGCCTCAAGGTTCGCCGCGGCTGCACGTACCACGGGCTGGCGGTCAACGTGGCGATGGACCTGGCGCCGTTCGCGGATATCGATCCGTGCGGCTTTCCCGGGCTTGCCGTCACGCAACTCGCGGATTTCGGCGTGATCCGCACCGTCGCGACCGCCGGCCACGAATTTGCACCGTACCTTGCCCGGCATTTGAACCTGCCCTGACCATCGAAAGCACCGGCCAACATCGACCATGGCGCGGCGGGCACGCGCATCACAGACCGGGCAGCCAGGTCGCGAGCGGCGGGAAGATGACGATCAGCGCCAGCACGGTCAGCGACCAGAGCACGAACGGAATGATCTGCCTGATGATCGCGCCGATCGGCTCCTTGCCGACGGCCGCCGACACGAACAGCAGCAGGCCCACGGGCGGTGTCTGCAGGCCGATCATCAGGTTGAGCACGACGATGATCGCGAAATGCGTCGGGTCGATGTTCAGCTGGGCCGCGACCGGCAGGAGTGTCGGCACGAAGATGATCATCGCCGGCAGCGGCTCGAGGATCTTGCCGATCAGCAGCAGGAAGATGTTGATCATCACCAGCACGGTGAAGGGATCGGTCGAGATCCACAGCAGCAGGTCGCGAATGCCCTGATTGACCTTGGCCTCCGATAGCAGCCACCCGAATGGCCCGGCTGCCGCGAGCAGGAACAGGATCACCGCGGAGGACCGGCCGGCATCGAGGATGGCCCGCACGAACCTGCCGCGGTCGAGCTCGCGGTAGATCACCCACCCGACGAAGAGCGCATACAACGCGATCACGGCCGCCGCCTCGATGTCGGTCACGATGCCGAAACGAATGCCCGCCAGCACGATGACCGGCATCGCAAGCGCCCATCCCGAATCGCGCGTGGCCTGCCAGCGTTGTGGCCACGAGGATTTTGCCTGCGCCGGATAGTTGCGGCGCCGGGCGATCCATGCGCAGATCACCATGTAGCCGACCGCCAGCATGAGGCCGGGAATCACGCCGCCCAGGAAAATCTTGATCACCGAGTGGTTGGCCATCACCGCGTACACGACCATCGGAATCGACGGCGGGATGATCGGTCCCAGCATCGACGCGGCGGCGATCACCGCGCCCGCGTAGCCTTCGTGATAGCCGGCACGCTTCATCGCCGGGATCAGCGCGGTGCCGGTCGCCGTGGCGTCGGCCACCGCGGACCCCGAGATGCCCGCCATGATGAGATTGGTCACGACCGCCACCTGCGACAGCGCGCCGCGCAAGTGGCCGACGAAAGCCAGCGACCAGTGGATGAGCCGCTGCGTGACGCCGCCGCTGTTCATCAGCTCACCGGCAAGGATGAACAGCGGAATCGACAGCAGCGCGGCGGAGTCCACGCTGGTCAGCATCGTCAGCGGCAGCATCACTGCGTCGCTGAACGCATCGGGGCGGGTCATGATGCCGGCCACCGCCGCCAGCACCATCGCGAAGCCCACGTCCATGCCGAGCAGCAGCAGGGCGAGGAAAAGCGCGATGATGAGCAGGGTCATGGCGCGGGCTTGGCCGTCAGCGCAGCGAGGATCCTGAGCACGCAGCTGAAGGCGATCGCCGCGGTGCCCACGAGTATCGCGCTGTACGGAACCGCGTTGGTGAACGGGGTGCCCATGATCTGCTGGAACGCGACGACCTCCAGCACGCTCCATGCCTTGACGTTGACGAGGATGCACACGCCGAGGATGGCAACTTCGAACAGCGCGTCACGCCAGCGCAGCACCGCCGGCGGCAGGTACTTGGCGATCAGGTCGATCTTGAGGTTCTCGTGCTGCGCATAGGCGATGGCCGTGCCGACGAAGACGAGCCAGACGAGGCCGATCTTGGCGATCTGGTCGTGCGCATCGAACGAAGAGTGGATCGCATAGCGATCGACGGCCTGCCCGAACGTGAATGCCAGCACGACCAGCATCGAGACGAACACGATGACCTGGTTGACCGTGGTCAACCATTGCTCGACGCGACGGAGTTGGGCCTGCATGGGCGCGGGCGGCGGAGTGGCTGGATCCGATGCGTTGATGGGGCCAGGACCCGGGGCGCAGGAGGCGATGCGCCCCGGGTGAAACGGTGTCGGTCGCGTTACTCCTGCATCTTGCGGATGCGATCGACCATGCCGGCCGGCCACAGCTTGCCATCGTAGGGAACGTGCACGTCCTTCAGCGCGGCGCGGAAG
>JANMCS010000287.1:0-1379 GCA_031361405.1 Betaproteobacteria bacterium | reverse complement strand
CGAAATACGTGGACGACCCTGCTCTCGGCGTTCGGAAAAGGCGACGACAAAGACGATGATTACGATCCGCTTGAAACTTTGGCGGCAAAATCGGATTCAAACGCCAATGCGGATCCCGCGGCACAGTTCGAACAAGCGCATGTTGTACGAATGATTGAACAGGCACTGACGAGGCTTCCGGCACGTCAACGCGAAGCGTTCCTGCTGCGTTATTGGGAGGAACTGGACGTGGCGGAAACCGCAGCCGCGATGGGGTGTTCCGAAGGTAGCGTGAAGACCCACTGTTCGCGGGCCGTCCATGCCTTGGCTGAAATGCTCAAAGCTAAGGGACTGCAGCTATGACCGAAGACCAAGCACAATTCGCAAAAAAATTAACGACTTACCTCGACGCGGGCACCGCGGAGATCAAGTCGGGAACGGCCTACAGGCTGCAGCAGGCACGCGCGGCGGCGATCGCACGCCTGGCCGAAACTGCCTCGTCCGGGGTGTCGCAATCCCGGTTGGCCCACGCCTTTGCGGGTTCCGCCGGCACAATGGGCCAGTCTGGTGCAAATTTCTGGAAAAGTGGTCGCCTCTGGTTCGGCATCCTGCTGATTGCCACGGCCAGCTTCGGCTACCAGCAATGGCAGGTGTACCAGCAAACGCGTGAGATCGAAGAGATCGATACCCAGATCCTGACGTCCGACCTGCCCATCGACGCCTACGTCGACCGGGGCTTCCAGACCTGGCTCACGCGGCAAGAACCGTGACCCGCGCACTCTTACTCGCTCTCGCGCTGGTCCTTCTCCCCGCCCTCACTCCATCTGTCGCTCGCGCGCAGATCACGATGGGTTCGCCCTCGTGGTCGGCGTTGTCGCCTCAGGAAAGGCAGGTCCTGGCGCCACTTTCGTCCGACTGGGACAACCTTGATGCGCAGCGCAAGCAGAAATGGCGCGGCATCGCGCAGCGCTATCCCAAGATGGGGGCCGACGAACAGCAGCGCATCCAGCAGCAGATGCGGTCGTGGTCGCAGCTGACGCCGCAGCAGCGCCAGGCCGCGCGCGAGCAGTACAAATCACTCAAGCAGTTGCCCCCTGACAAGAAGGACGACGTCCGCCAGCGCTGGCAGGAGTATCAGAGTCTGCCGCCCGAGCAGAAGCGCGAACTGGCTGCACGGGCGCCGGCCCCGCCCGGTGCGGCAGGGGCGCCGCGCCCGCCCGCATCGGGCATGACCTATCCGGCCGTCCCGCCCGCACCTCCGCCCCAGTCGACGCTGCCGGCCGCGGTCACGCGGCCGTAGTCTTTGCACCGCTCGAGTTTGCATTGATCGCGGCGCCACCGGCTGCGCCCGCGCCGGGAATTGTGCTGGCAGGTCGCGCGCGGCGCTTCGCCGCGCTCAC
>JANMCS010000278.1:0-22381 GCA_031361405.1 Betaproteobacteria bacterium | reverse complement strand
GCTCTACACCTTTCGCGGCACCAGGCTGCTGCCGCGCGACCCGGCGCTGCAAGCGGCCATGCAGGCCGACTCGCCCCGCATCTCGCGCCAGACGACGATGTGGCGCGCCTGGGTCGGCTTCAACGCCAGCCACAGCATGGGCGCGATCCTGTTCGGCCTGGTGTATGGCTACCTGGCGCTGGCGCAGGGCGCACTGTTGTTCCAATACCCGTACCTGCTGGTCGTGGGCCTCGCGATGCTGCTGGGCCTCACCGCGCTGGGCAAGGTCTACTGGTTCAGCATCCCGTTCATCGGCATCGGTATTGCACTGGCTTGCTACTGCGCCGGCCTGGTGGTGTCGCGGCTGTGAATCCGGCAGTGCTCTTTGCCGGCGACGGATGGCGGGCTGGCGAACTGCAACAGTCTGACATGCCGCGCCTGCAGGCATTTTTCGATGCCAACCCGCAATACTTCCTGACGATCGGCGGCGAGGGACCCAAGCCCACCACGGCGCAGGAGGAATTCGACAGCGTGCCCCCACCCGCATTTCCGTATCGGCAGCGCTGGATGCTGGCGTGGACAGATGACGACGGCGCGATGGCGGGTATGGCCGATGTCGTGGCCGACCTCTTCGCTCCGCGCGTCTGGCACATCGGACTCTTCATCGTCGCCACAACGCTGCACGGCCGCGGCGCGGCGCCCTTGATGTACCGAGAGCTCGAGCAATGGATCCGGGCCGGCGGCGCGCAATGGCTACGGTTGGGCGTGGTCATGGGCAACGCCCGCGCGGAACGATTCTGGTCGCGCCAGGGCTATGTGGAATTGCGCCAGCGTCACGACATCCCGATGGGATTGCGCAGCAATACGGTGCGGGTGCTGATGAAGCCGCTGGCGGGCGGCACGGCCGCCGAATACCTCGCTCTTGTAGGACGCGACCGGCCCGATGCGCCCTAGTATGGTGTAATTCGCCTTGGCGGGAACCCGTGGGACAAGCGGGACCGCGCCCCATCCGCAACGAACCCGACCGGTAATGACCTCCACCACCAACCGCACCGCCGTCGTCACCGGCATCACCGGCCAGGACGGCGCCTATCTCGCCCGTCACCTTCTCGACAAGGGCTACCGCGTCTTCGGCACCTTTCGCCGCGGCAGTTCGGTCAATTTCTGGCGCATCGAGGAGCTGGGCATTGCGCGGCACGAGCGGCTGCAGCTGGTCGAGTTCGACCTGCTCGACGCCGGTTCGGGCATCCGCCTGCTGGAAAGGGCGCAGCCGCAGGAGGTCTACAACCTTGCGGCGCAAAGCTTCGTCGCCGTATCCTTCGACCAGCCGGTCAACACCGGGATGATCACCGGCATCGGCGTGGTGAACCTGCTCGAGGCCATTCGCATCGTGGATCCCACGATCCGCTTCTATCAGGCCAGCACGTCCGAAATGTTCGGCCACGTGCAGGAAGTGCCCCAGAGCGAACGCACGCCGTTCTATCCGCGCAGTCCGTATGGCGTGGCGAAGCTCTACGCGCACTGGTCGACGGTCAACTATCGCGAGTCGTACGGCATCTTCGGCGCCAGCGGCATCCTGTTCAACCACGAGTCGCCGCTGCGCGGCCGTGAATTCGTCACGCGCAAGGTCACCGATGCCGTCGCGCGCATCGCACTGGGCAAGCTCGACGCGCTGGAACTCGGCAACATGGATGCGCAGCGCGACTGGGGCTTTGCCGGCGAATACGTCGACGGCATGTGGCGGATGCTGCAACAGGACAAGCCCGACACCTTCGTGCTGGCCACGGGCCGGATGCAATCGGTGCGGCGTTTTGTCGAGCTCGCATTCGACGCGGCGCAGATTCCGCTGGCTTGGAAAGGCAAGGGCGTGGACGAAATCGGCATTGACACGCGCAGCGGCACCACGCGCGTGCGGATCAACAAGGCGTTCTATCGGCCGGCGGAAGTGGAGCAGCTGCTGGGCGACCCCGGCAAGGCACTGCGCGAACTGGGCTGGGCAGCCGCGACGCCGCTCGAGGAATTGTGCCGGCTGATGGTGGCGGCGGACATGGCCCGCGTGGAACGTGGCGTCTCCTACTGAACGCATCCTGGTCACCGGGGCCGGCGGCTTCACCGGCCAGTATCTCTGCGCGCTGCTGCGCGAGCGCGGGCACCGCGTCATCGGCCTGACCGAACATGCGCCCGCCAACGCGGACGAAGTCCAGGCCAACCTGCTCGATCGGGCATCGATGCAGGCGGCCATCCGCGCTACGGCGCCCGACCGGGTTGTGCATCTCGCCGCCATCGCCTTTCCAGGTCACGCGCGCATCGACGAAATCTACCGGACCAATCTCGAAGGCTCGTTGACGCTGCTGGAGGCGCTGGCCGATGCCGGGCGTGGCGAGAGTGGCGTGCTGCTGGTCAGTACCGCCACCGTATACGGCGCGGTGGATTCCGCCGCCATCGACGAAGCAGTACCACTCAATCCCGGCACGCATTACGCGGTAAGCAAGCAGGCGATGGAGCAGATGGCGATGTTATTTGCGGCGCGATTACCCATCACCATCGCGCGGCCCTTCAACTACACGGGGCCCCGGCAGCGCGAACCTTACCTCGTGCCCAAGATTGTCCGCCACTTCGCGGAAGGCGCCTCGTCCATCGAACTGGGCAACGTGGACGTCGTCCGCGATTTTCTTGACGTGCGCGCGGTGGTCGAGCTGTACGTACGTCTCATCAGCATGCCGGCGGCGGCGGGGCAGGTGGTCAACATCTGCTCGGGCGCCGGCCGGTCGATCCGGTCGATCGTGACGGCGCTGGAAGGCATCACCGGACGCGCAATGGCGATACGCGTCAATCCGCAATTCGTACGCGCGGGCGAGCCGCAGCAGATGGTCGGATCGACGGCACGTCTGCACCAGTTGGTCGGCGCGCCGCCGTCCCTTCCCTTTGAATCCACGCTGCGCGACATGCTGGCTGCCGGCGCTGCACGGACAACCTCCCGATGACGCCACCTGCGGACACCCACACCATCACCACGCTCGACGCGCTGCTCGCGCTATAAGGCGAGCCCGGCCGTGCCTCGACGAAGAAGGAAATCCCGTATATCCATCCGCACTATCGCGCGTTGATCGAGGCGTCCCCCTTCGCCATCCTGGCCACGTCGGGACCAAGCGGACTCGATGCGTCGCCGCGGGGCGATCCGCCCGGATTTGTGCGGGTGGAGAACGAGACCACGTTGTTGCTACCTGAGCGCCGCGGCAACAATCGCGTGGACAGCTTGCGCAATATCGTGATCGATCCGCGCGTGGCGCTGCTGTTCCTCATTCCCGGACTCGGCGAAACGCTGCGGGTGAACGGCACCGCCACGATCAGCGTCGAGCCGGCCCTGCTGCAACGTTTTGCAATGGGCGACAAGGCGCCCAAGTGCGTGCTGGTGATCCGCGTGGAGACGGTCTACTTCCAGTGCGCGCGGGCGATCCTGCGGTCGCGGCTGTGGGACCCACCGGCGCCGGAGATCGCGACCAGCATTCCGTCACCCGGGAAGATTCTCGAAGCGATCACTGACGCGCAGATCGATGGCGGGAAGTACGACCGCGAATTGCCGGAGCGCCAGCGCGATACGTTGTATTGAACCGCGCGGCCCGTTGCATTTACATCTAGAGCACTTCCGCCGCGTGGTCGGCCAGCCGCGAGCGCTCGCCGCGCTGCAGCGTCACGTGGCCCGAATGCGACCAGCCCTTGAAGCGGTCGACCACGTAGGTGAGGCCGGAGCTGCCTTCGGTGAGATACGGCGTATCGATCTGCGCGATATTGCCGAGGCACACCACCTTGGTGCCCGGGCCGGCCCGCGTGATCAGCGTCTTCATTTGCTTGGGTGTCAGGTTTTGCGCTTCGTCGATGATCAGGAATTTGTTGATGAACGTGCGGCCACGCATGAAGTTGAGACTCTTGACCTTGATGCGCGAGCGGATGAGATCGCGCGTGGCAGCGCGGCCCCACTCGCCGGCCTCGTCGTCGGTCTTGTTGAGCACGTCGAGGTTGTCCTCCAGCGCGCCCATCCACGGGTTCATCTTCTCCTCCTCGGTGCCTGGCAGGAAGCCGATGTCCTCGCCCACCGGCACGGTGACTCGCGTCATGATGATCTCGGTGTACACCTTGAACTCGAGCGTCAGCATCAGCCCGGCGGCGAGTGTGAGCAACGTCTTGCCGGTGCCGGCCTGACCCAGCAGCGTGATGAAGTCGACCTCCGGATTCATCAACAGGTTGAGCGCGAAATTCTGCTCGCGGTTGCGCGCGGTGATGCCCCACACGCTGTTCTTGGCGTGGCTGTAGTCCTTCAACGTGGACAGGAGCGCCGTCTTGCCGGTGACTTCCTTCACGATCGAATAGAAGGGCGCCTCGTCCTTCTTTTCGCGATACAGGAATTCGTTTTGCAAGAGTGACGGGATCAGCGGACCCGTGAGCCGGTAGTACGTGTGGCCGCCCTGCTGCCACGACTCCATTCCCTTGCCGTGCTTGTCCCAG
Organism: Betaproteobacteria bacterium; assembly: GCA_031361405.1. Lineage (GTDB taxonomy): Bacteria > Pseudomonadota > Gammaproteobacteria > Burkholderiales > Casimicrobiaceae > VBCG01. The sequence continues at coordinate 17,899 of JANMCS010000278.1, read as the reverse complement.
AAATCGGCGGGCAGCTCGCGCGTGCCGGAGTAGAGGAGCTCGGTGTCCTCCAGCACCTTGTCGTTGAAGTAGTCCTCGGCCGCCATGCCCAGCGCGCGCGCCTTGATGCGCATGTTGATGTCCTTGGACACCAGGATCACGCTGCGCTTGGGGTGGGCGTGCGCCAGGTGCATCACGACGGCGATGATCTGGTTGTCGGCCTTGCCGCTGGCCAGCGACGCGGGCAGCGCCGTGGCGATGTTCTCGGTCTGCAGGAACAGCCGGCCCGTGGCCGCGCCGTTGGATTTTTCCGCGAGCGGGATGCCCTTCGCAATGCCTTCGGTGGTTTCGCCGTGCGCGGTGACAAGATCGTCGAGGAAACGGCTGACCTGGCGCGCATTGCGGGCCACTTCGGTCATGCCTTTCTTGTTGTTGTCCAGTTCCTCAAGCGTGAGGATGGGCAGGTAGATGTCGTGCTCCTCGAACCGGAACAGGCTCGTGGGATCGTGCATCAGGACATTGGTATCGAGGACGAAGAGTTTCGTCGCGGTCGTTGGGCCGGACTTGGCCGGCTTGCGGGAGGGCAGCAGTTGAAGCGTGGAAGGAGCGGGGCGCAGCTTGCGTTCGACCATGGGCCTCCAGAGGGTTGGACTGATCCGTTCGACTCCCGCCTATCGTGCCCCCGAATGCCGCCGGGCACAAGCCCTAGTGGTTTGACCGGACGGACGGCGCGCACCGCGTGTGGTGGAAAGCGGACAGCGCCGCTGGCCGAAAGGCCGCCGTATTACAGCGCCTTGACGTACGCCAGCACCTCGTCGACGTGCCCCGGCACCTTGACGCCGCGCCACTCCTGCACGAGCTTGCCGGCGCCGTCGATCACGAACGTGCTGCGCTCGATGCCCCGCACCTCTTTGCCATACATGTTCTTCATCCTGATGACGTCGAACATCGTGCAGAGTTTCTCGTCGGTGTCGGCGATCAGGTCGAACGGAAAATCGAGCTTGGCCTTGAAACTGTCGTGCGACTTCAGCGTGTCGCGCGAAACGCCCACGACGATCGCATGGGCCTTGAGGAATTTGGGATATGCATCGCGAAACTGCGCGCCTTCGGTGGTGCAACCGGGCGTGTTGTCCTTCGGGTAGAAATACAGGACGACCGTGGTGCCCTGGTGATCGGCGAGCTTGAACGTGCTGCCGGTGGCGGGCGCTTCGAAATCGGGGACCTTCTTGCCAAGCATGGAAACTCCCTGGTGATGCAAGGATGTGACGGATCAGGCGAGGACGACCTCACCCAGGAACTCCGGGCCCTGCATCAGCAGCGTTCCCGTGCGGCCGGCAATGCTGCCGGGACCGGTTTCGCAGCGCGGGAGCGCCATCGGCTCCACTGCGTCGAACAGCATGCGCGTGGGTCCGAGCGTCCAGCCCTGGGCCTTCCAGCCGACCAGCAGTTGCTCGAACGAAGGCGCGAGCCGCATGCCCTCAAGTTCGGCGTGCAGCGTGAACACCTGGTCGCCCATGTTCGCATCGCGGGTGCGCTCGAGCAGGTGCGCCGCCACGTTGTCTTCGGTGACGCCATCGATGCCGACCATTTCGTCGAGCGTGGGCAGCGTCGTGGGAAATTGCGGGCAGCGGACCAGTTCGGCGTTCCAAACCGGCAGGTAGGGATGCGTGCCGCGGCCGTCGGAGCAGTAGTCAAAACCGAGGCGCTGCGTGAAGCGCATCGCGTGCACGTTCATCTGCCATCCGGCCGCGCCGTGCGTGTGCGGCGGCTCGCGCATGATATCGGTGTAGCGGTCGCAGGCACGGCGCATTTCGTCCAGTGTCCACTGTGCGTTGGCGGCGGCCAGACCATCCTGCCAGCGGATGTGGTCCCAGCAGTGCACGCCGGTTTCGTGTCCCGCATCACGCACGCCCTGCATCACGTCGGCCGCGCGCCGCCCGATGTCCGGGCCGGGCAGCAACGTGCCGTACAGCAACGTCTTGACGCCGTAATGCTTGACCACCGAGGTGCGCCGCACCTTGCCGACAAAGCCTGGCCTGAACACGCGCTTGATGGCCCGGCCGGTGTGGTCGGGGCCGAGCGAAAACAGGAAGGTGGCGGTGACGCCGTGCTTGCGCAGCAGTTCAACCAGGCGGGGGACACCCTCGCGCGTGCCGCGCAGCGTGTCGACGTCGATCTTGAGCGCAAGCCTCACGGGATGCTAGTCGACGAGTCCGCGCGCTTCGGCCACCTGCGCGCGGTACGCGTCGAGGATGCGCCGCAGCGCATCTTCCATCCCCACCACCGGTTTCCAGTCGAGGTCGGCGCAGGTGTTGGTAATCTTGGGCACCCGGTTCTGCACGTCCTGGTAGCCGCGGCCGTAGTACGACTCGGCAGTGGTGTCGATCAGCTTGACCTTGGCGGCGTTGTCCGCGTACTCCGGATACGTTTTGGCCATCGCCAGCATTTTTTCCGCCAGCTCGCGCACCGACCAGTTGTTGGCCGGATTGCCGATGTTGTAGATCTTGCCCGACGCGACGCCCTTGGGGTTGTCGATGATCTTGACCAGCGCCGCAATGCCGTCGTCGATGTACGTGAAGGCGCGCTTCTGCGTGCCGCCGTCGACCAGCTTGATTCGTTCGCCGCGCACGATGTGGCCGAGAAACTGCGTGATCACCCGCGAGCTGCCTTCCTTGGCGGTATTGATCGAATCAAGCCCCGAACCGATCCAGTTGAACGGGCGAAACAGCGTGTAGTCGAGGCCTTCCTGCATGCCGTAGGCGTGGATCACGCGATCCATCAGCTGCTTGGCGCACGAATAGATCCAGCGCGGCTTGTTGATCGGGCCCAGCACCAGTTCGGACGCCTCGGGGGTCGAACTCGGCATCGCGCGACATGCCGTACACCTCGGAAGTGGACGGAAATACGATGCGCTTGCCGTAGCGCACGCACGCTCGCACGATCGGGAGGTTGGCCTCGAAGTCGAGTTCGAATACGCGCAGCGGCTCTTTCACGTACGTGGCGGGCGTGGCGATGGCCACCAGCGGCAGGATCACGTCGCATTTCTTGACGTGATACTCGATCCACTCGCGATTGATCGTGATGTCGCCTTCGAAGAAATGAAAGCGCGGATCGCCCAGCACGTCGCCCAGGCGGTCGGACTGCATGTCCATGCCATGGATGTGCCAGTCCGTGTCCGCAAGGATTTTCTTGGATAGATGGTGGCCGATGAAGCCGTTGACGCCGAGGATCAGGACACGTTTCATGAAAGGGTGCTCGCGGGGTAACCAGCCATTTTACGTCATGGCCCTTGCTTGCGGAACGCGTGCATCAGGCGTCACCCAGCGGCAGCGTACCGCTGCCCAGTACGCGGACCATCGAGTCCGCGGTCACAATGCGGCCATCCAGTTCGAGGTCGACGACATGCAGCACGCCACCGCCGCCGCAATGCGCGAAGAATTTTCCGTCGCGCGTCTCCAACGCGGGCACGATGGCGGGCCCGGTGGCGGCCACGACGCGAGTGCGCAACACCCGCGCCGGATGTCCGGCAAGCATCGTGGTAGCGCCGGGGTAGGGCGGCGCCACGGCGCGGACGAGGTTGTGGATGCGCTGCGCATCCTGCGTCCAGTCGATGCGGCCATCCTCGGGCTTGCGCGCACCGAAATAGCTGCCGGCCTGGAGGTCCATCGCGATGCGTGGCGCCGTACCGGCCACCAGGGCAGGCAGCACGCGGTCCAGCGTGATTTCCGCGGCGACGCACACCTTGTCGAACACCTCGCGCGCCGTGTCGTCGGGCAGGATCGGCACCGCCGTCTGGTCCACGATGTCACCCGCGTCGGGCTTGGCGGCCATCACGTGCAGCGTGGCGCCAGTTGTGCGCGCGCCATGCAGCACTGCCCAGTTCACCGGCGCACGGCCGCGGAATTGCGGCAGCAACGACCCGTGCATGTTGAACGCGCCGCGCGGCGCGCGTTCCAGCAGCGCGGTCACCAGCATCTGGCGGTAGTAAAAGCTGAAGATGAAATCGGGCTGGAGCGCGGCAATCTGCGCGATGAATTCGGGCGTATTCGGGTCGGCAGGCATCACCACCGGAATGTCGAGTACGGCAGCGACATCGGCCACGCGCTCGAACCACAGCGTCTCCCTGGGATTGTCCGCGTGGGTGACGACCAATTTGACGTCGATGTCGTGGGCGCGCAGCACGCGCAGGCAGCGGGCGCCGACGTTGGAATACGCGAAGACAACCGCGGAGGTGCGTGCCATCGGGTGTGTCAGCTGCGAGGCACGGTGAAGTCGCTGCGCAGCGGAGGCGGCGTGACCACATCGTCGGGACGCGCTTCCAGGATCGCCTGGATCGTATAGCGTGGCCGCTCGCGCACCTGCATGTGAATCCGGCCGACATATTCGCCGACGAGGCCGACGCCGAACAGCACGACGCCGGTCAGGAAGAATTGCAGGATGTCGCGATCCCACAACGTCGAGATGCCGCCGAGAAAATCGCCGGCCAGCGCGCGCCGGACCATCACCACGCCGTACACCAGCACGGACATTGCCGCGACAAACATGCCGAAGAGCGAAAAAATCTGCAGTGGCACCAGCGAGAAACCGGTGACCAGGTCGAAATTGAGGCGGATCAGCTTGTAGAGCGAATACTTCGATTCGCCGGCGGTGCGCACCTCGTGCGCGACCTCCACTTCAGTTGGATTGTGCGCAAACGTATAGGCAAGCGCCGGGATGTAGATGCTGACCTCGCGGCTTGCCGCCACCGCATCGACGATGCCACGACTGTAGGCGCGCAGCATGCAGCCCTGATCGGTCATCCTGATATGCGTGATGCGTTCCCGCAGCCGGTTCATCGCGCGCGATGCGGTGCGCCGCCACCACGCATCCTCGCGGGTGCGGCGCACGCCGCCCACGTAGTCGTGGCCTTCGTCCATGGCCTGCAGCAGCGCGGCGATTTCCTCAGGGGGATTCTGCAGGTCGGCATCCAGCGTAACCACGCGCTGGCCGCGCACGCGCTCGAAGCCGGCGATGATCGCCGTGTGCTGGCCGTAGTTGGCATTGAACAGCACCACGCGGGTGACGTCGGGACGCGCCGTGAACTGGTCCTTCAGCACGGCGGCCGAGGTGTCGCGGCTGCCGTCGTTGACGAAGATGACCTCGTAGGGAACGCGCAGCGCATCGAGCGCCGGATACAGCCGCGCAAACAGCGCGGTGAGGCCAGCGGCCTCGTTGTAGACCGGGATGACGACGGATAGCTCGGGCGTAGGCATCATTGTTCAGCGCCGGTGTGCGGCCAGCACGTCGGCGCAGGCGGCGCATACGCGGTCCACGTCGGCGTCGGTCATCTTCGGGAAGAGCGGCAGCGTCACGGTGGTGTCGGCGATATGTTCGGTGTGGGGCAGGTCGCCGCGATGATAGCCGAGGTGGCGGTAGGCGGTGGCCAGGTGCGCCGCCTCATAGGACATGCCGGTGCCGATGCCGCGCTGTTCCAGCTCGGCGCGGAACGCCTGCCGCGAGATCGACAGTTGCGCGAGCGGCAGCAGCGGCGCGAACATGTTCCAGCTGTGCCCGGCTTCGTCGCCCGCGTAGCCCGGATGCGGCAGTTCGCACGCGGGGTTGGTGCGGAAGCGCTCGAAATAGCGCGCCACGAGTGCGCGGCGCCTGGCATTGAAGGCCGGCAACTGCGCCAGCTGGCGCAGGCCCACCGCGGCGTTGATGTCCGGCAGATTGAACTTGCCGCCGGCCACCGCGACGTCGCGCGTGCCGTCGGGCAACTTGCGGATGCCATGGAAGCGCAGCACCTCCACTTCCGCAGCTTCGCGGGCATCGTTGACCACCAGCGCGCCGCCTTCGATCGACGTGATGTTCTTGTTGGGATGAAAGCTGAACACGACCAGATCGCCGAAGCTGCCGAGCGCACGGCCGCGCCACGACGAGCCGATGGCCAGCGCCGCATCCTCGATCACGCGCAATTGGTGCTTCGCCGCCAGCGCGTAGAGTTCGTCCATGGCGCAGGGCAGGCCCGCGAAATGCGTGGGCATGATCGCCTTGGTGCGGTGGTTGATGCGCGCGGCGACCGCGGCGAGGTCGATGTTGCGCGTGGTCGGGTCGACATCGACAAACACGGGGGTGGCGCCGACCTTGATGATCATGTTGGGCGCGGCAAAGAATGTCATCGCCGCAGTGATCACTTCGTCGCCGGGACCGATGCCCGCCACCTGCAGCGCGATTTCCAGCGCGGCCGTGGCGGAGGACACCACGCGCACGCTGCGGCCGCCCACATGCGCCGACAAGGCCGCCTCGAAGTCCTTGACCCTGGGGCCGCTGGTCAGCCAGCCCGAATGCAGCACGGCCGCGACGTCCGTCGCGGTGGCGTCGTCCATCGTGGGTCGTGCAAAGGGCAGGTAGGCCGGTGTCGTCATGGTGGCATCAGGCATCAGGTGCGGGCGACCAGCCAGACCCCAAGAATGATGAAGCCGATGCCGAGCCAGCGCGTGACCGACACGGCTTCGCCGAAGAGGTAGTGCGCGGCGATGGCGTTGATGATGTAGCCGAGCGACAGCATCGGATAGGCCACCGACACGGGCACGCGCGACAGGCCCATGATCCAGACGACGAGGCTCACCATGTAGAACGCGACGCCGGCCACGAAGTAGCCCTGCGTGCCCATGCGCCAGAACGTCTCGAACCAGTTCTCGCGGGTGAGCGTGATCACGCCCAGCACGTTGGTGCCGGCCTTGAGCAGCAATTGCGCGCCCGCGTTGAGCAGCACGCCGGTCAGCAGGAAGGCGAAAGCGGTGGTTGTCATGGCGCTATGGTAACGAAGATCAACGGCGGGCCACGAAGACGCGGCGCGGATCGGTCGCCAGCACCCGCATCGGCACGCCTTGCGCCGCGAGTTCCGCCGCCGTATTGCGGGGCATCATGGCGTAGGCCTGGGGCGCCGCCTGCCACGCCATCCGCCACTCCGCTTCGTTGAAGCCTTTGTGCGGTTCCGCGGTCAGCCCCAGCGCCATTTCGTCGCGGTAGGCCACCAGCGGCGTGGGCCGGCGCAAGTAGAACGGCAGCGTCTGGTCGTAGCTGTGCACCTGGTACACAGGTAAGGCCGGGTCCAGCGTGCCGCCACTGGCACGTTGCGCGTCGGCCAGCAGGTCCCATGACGAGCGCACGTGGCGGAACGAATCCTGCCCGATGAACGCGAACTGCAGGGCCAGCAGCGTGGTGAGTGCGAGCGTGGCGATGCCGAAGGTCTTGGCGGCATCCGTCCCGCGCCGGAAGAGCACGACCGCCAGCGTCCCGCCGAGCGCAAATGCGGCAAACGTGGCGCCGATCCACGGTCCGAATTCTTCATAGATCGCGGCTGGGGTGATCGGGTCCACCAGCGCGGCCACCAGCCGCGGATAGGCCACCAGCCATGCGCTGAACAGCATGCATGCGCCCGCGGCCAGCGGCACCGCGATCCACGCCAGCGCACGGGTGGACAGGCGCGTCATCTCGTAGCCCATGACCAGCGCCAGCGCCGGGAACAACGGCAGGATGTACGACGGCAGCTTGGAGCCCGACAGGCTGAAGAACAGGAAGATGAACGCGGCCCAGACGATGCAGAACCGCGCCCATGCAAACCCGTTGGCCTGCACGGCGGCGTCGCGCCAGCTGCGCGGCAGCGTCACCAGCCACACCAGCAGCCACGGCATGATGCCCAGCACGAACCATGGCACGAAATACCACCACTCGCCGGTTCGGTTGTGCGATTCGCCGAGGAAGCGGTCGAGGTGTTCGTGGATGAAAAAGAAGCGCATGAATTCGGGATTGGCGCGCGCGACCAGCACGAACCACGGCGCCGTCAAGGCGAGATACAGCAGCGTGCCGGAAACGGCATGCAGCCGTCGCCATGGACCGCCGTCGCGCGTGACCAGCGAATACAGCACCAGCGTGGCGCCGGGAATCACCAGCGCGATGAGTCCCTTGCTGAGCGTGGCACCCGCGGCGCCGGCGTAGGCGATCCACATCCAGTGCCGCTGCGACGCTGCGGACAAGCCATCGCGCTGGGCCAGCAGGAATGCGCACAGCGCCAGCGTCAGCCAGAACGTCAGCACGGCGTCGAGCGTGAGAAAGTGCGACAGACCGGCGTGCCATACGCATCCCAGCAGCGCGAGTGCCGCGTACGCGCCGGTGGTGGGTCCGGCCAGCCGTGCTCCGGTCCAGCCGACCACCAGCACCGCGAGGAAGCCCGCCAGCGCCGCGGGCACGCGCGCGGTCCACTCCGAGACGCCGAACATCTTGAATGCCATCGCGCCGGCCCAGTATTGCAACGGCGGCTTTTCGAAATACTTGAGGTCGTTGAGACGCGGCGTGACAAAGTCGCCGCTGACCGCCATCTCGCGCGCGATCTCGGCGTAGCGGCCTTCGTCGGGATGCTGCAGCCGCCGGGCATCGAGACCCGCGAACCAGATCATCGCGGCAGCGAGCGCGAGCAGCCACCAGGCGCTACGAGAGAGGGAGGCGAGCATGGGCAGGGGAGGATGCGCGATTGCGGATGCGCGCGGCGAATTCTACCTTGCGGGCCCGGGCGTCGGCCTTGCCCGTTGGGCGCGGCTGACATACCATCCACGGCATGATTCTCACCCCATGGTCCGTGTGCTGTTGTCCGCCTGCCGTTCCCGGGCGGTGCCCGCGCGCCTGACGACCGCCTCGTGGTCCGCTAAGCCGCCGGTGTCGAACCCGGCGGCTTTTTCATTTCGGCAAGGAATGCCCCGATGTCCGCTTCGCTTTCGCTCTACGACAACTTCACGCGCACGCTGCGCCCGTTCGAGCCGCTGGTGCCCGCGGCGCAGGTCGGTCTCTACACCTGCGGTCCGACCGTTTACGACTACCAGCACATCGGCAACTTCCGCACGTTCCTGTTCGAGGATGTGTTGAAACGCGTGCTGCGCTGGAACGGCTACGCCGTGAAGCACGTGATGAACATCACCGACGTCGGGCACCTGACCTCGGACGCCGATACCGGCGAGGACAAGATGGAGAAGGGCGCGCGCCGCACCGGCAAGACGGCGTGGGAAATTGCGCAGCTCTACACGGACGACTTCATTGCCAACCTGACGCTGCTCAACATCGAGACCGCCACGATCCTGTGCAAGGCCACCGACCACATCCCGGAGCAGATCGAGTTCATCGCGGACATCGAGAAGAACGGCTTCGCGTACGTCACGTCCGACGGCGTGTATTTCGACACCGCCAGGCAGCCCGACTACGGCTATCTCGCGCGGCTCGACATCCACGGCCAGGAGGCCGGCAAGCGCATCGAGGTCGGCGAAAAGCGCAGTGCCACCGATTTTGCATTGTGGAAATTTTCCCCACCCGGCGAAGTCCGCCAGATGGAGTGGGACAGTCCGTGGGGCCGCGGTTTCCCCGGGTGGCACATCGAGTGCTCGGCGATGGCGCAGAAGTACCTCGGCAACTACTTCGACATCCATTGCGGCGGCGAGGATCACATCCCCGTTCACCACACCAATGAAATTGCGCAGACGGAAGCGCGGGTCGGCACGCGGCTGGCCAATTTCTGGCTGCACGGCTATTTCCTGCTGCTCAACGACGCGAAGATGGCCAAGTCGGCGGGCGAGTTCCTGCGGGTGCAGTCGCTGCTCGAGCGCGGCTACGATCCGCTCGTGTATCGCTACCTGTGCCTGACGGCGCACTACCGGACGCAGATGAGCTTCTCGTGGGACGCGATGGATGCGGCCGTCACGGCGCTCAACCGTCTGCGCAATGGCGTCCACGCGCTGCCGGACGAGCCGGGCACCGCCGCTGATACCGATGCCATCGCGCGCTTCACGGCCGAGATCAATGACGACCTGAACGTGCCGCGCGGGCTGGCGGTGGCGTGGGACGTCCTGCGCGGGGGCCTGTCGCCCGCCGTCAAGCGGGCGACGCTGCTGCGCTTCGATGAGGTGCTGGGGCTGGGGCTGGCCGGATGGGTGCCCAAAGTGGAAGCGGTGCCCGCCGACGTGCGTGTGTTGGCCGACGCGCGCGCCCAGGCAAGGCAGGCGAAGCAATGGGCCGACGCCGACCGGCTGCGCGGCGACTTGGCGCGGGCCGGGTGGGAAATGGAAGATCAGCCCGATGGCTACCGGCTCAAGCCGATCCCGGCGCGCTGATCGCCGGCGTGGCAGGCTACCCACCCGTGGGTGCGACCGCGTGTTGGCAGGGGGAACGGGTGTATCGTAGTCGTTCCTCCTTTCAATGAGCATCCGGCAACGTGCCTGTGTCTGCGCCATTGTCGTTGCCGTTGCCCATTCGATTTCCCGCGCTTGACGGGGTCGAACTGGGGGGCGTGGTGTTCGCTCCGGTGGACAAGGCGCCGGTGGTCCACGCGGTACTCATCAATTGTGGTGGAGGCATTCGTGCCGAGCATTACCGCCACTTTGCGCAATTTCTGGCCGAAAACGGCGTTGCGGTCGTCACCTATGATTATCGCGGCATCGGGCGGTCGCGCCCGAAGCGCATGCGGTCGTTCGACGCGGTGGTGGAAGACTGGTCGGAATGCGATTGTGGCGGCGCTATTGCGGAGATGCGCAAGCGCTATCCCGAAGCGGAGGCCCTCGGCCTGGGCCATAGCGTGGGGGCGATGATGTTTGGTGGCGCGCCCAATGCCTCCCAGCTTGCCCGTTTCGTCTTTGTGGGTGCCCATACGGGCTATGTCGGCGACTACCGCCGCGGCTACCGGCTGCCGATGGCCCTCCTGTGGCACGGCATCATGCCGCTGATGACGCGGATGGTTGGATTCTTCCCCGGGCGCATGCTCCACTTGGGCGACGATATTCCACGGGGCGTGGCCCTGCAGTGGGCCGGGCGCCGGTCGGCCGGCCTCGGGCGCAGCCCGGAACTTACGGACGGAAAGCGGGCCAACCGGCTTGTGGCGCATCTGGCGGGGCTGGCCGGGGCTGCCCTCGTGATTTCGGTCACGGACGATGCCTTCGCGACCGAAGACGGTACGCGGCGCCTGATGGGCCTGTTCCCCCGCCTCGAACCCGTGTTTCTGCGTTGTCATCCGGCCGACGTCGGGCTGGCGCGTATCGGTCATTTCGGCTTCTTCCGCCGATCCGCAGCTACGTTGTGGCCCAAGGTTCTGGCATACATCATGCATGTGCCGTCCAGTGCGGGCAGTCGGGAAGGCCTGTGCCGCCCACCGGGACGTGGGATGGCCTTCGCCGACGGTCCGCTTTCCTGATGTGGAGCGCCATGAACCGTAAGTCGATGCAGCGTTTCGTCGCGACGATCAGCCGCTATGCGGGCCTGCATCAGGCGCGCGATCGCGATCCCGACATCGAACAGGCCTGGCTGCGCGTGTTCATTGCAGGCGGTGCGCTGCTCTATGCGAGCTACATCGTCTTCACCGAGGGCGTGACCGGCGGGCTCAGGCTCGGCATCGGCGCCTCGGCAACCCTGACGCTGGCGGGCGCATGGATGTTGATCCGCTTCCGTGCCAACCACACCCGAACCGCCGGCATGCGGTATTTCGGGATGAGCGCCGACCTGATCTGCCTGACCATCGGGCTATGGGGCGCGGGCGAATGGGGCATCCCGCTGGTGGGCCTCTACGTCTGGGTGACAGTCGGCAATGGTTTTCGATTCGGCCAGCGGTACCTGCTTGCGTCCTACTGGCTGTCGCTGGCCTGCTTTGCGATGCTGCTGCTGTTCGTTCCGTTCTGGACGGCGCATTGGGCCATCGGCGTCGGCTTCGGCCTGGTGCTGGCCACGATTCCGCTCTACGTGCTGGTGCTGCTGTCGCGACTGACCGCACAAAAGGACGCCGCGGTCCAACTGTCCAATGCCAAGAGCCGGTTCGTCGCCAATGTGAGCCACGAGCTGCGCACGCCTTTGACAGGTGTCTTCGCCGTGTACGACCTCCTCATCCGGCGGCGACTCGCGCCGGACGAAAAGGAACTTGTAGGCTCACTCGGCAGCGCCATCACCACGCTCAAGGCGTCGGTGGATGCAGTGCTGCAGATGAGCAAGCTCGAGGCCGGGGCCGAACGCGCGGAGCCCCGGCTGTTCAATCTCCGGTATTTCCTGTGGCAGATGGACGCGATGGTGCGGCCGCAGGCCGAGGCCAAGCGCCTCGCCTGGTCGCTGGTACTCGATCCGGCTATCCCTGCCGCGGTGGTGGGCGACTCCGGACACCTGCAGCATGTGCTCGGCAACCTCGTCAACAACGCACTCAAGTTCACGCCGAAAGGCGGCGTCTCCCTGCGTGTCGAGCCACGTCCAACAGGTGTGCGTTTCGAAGTCGTCGACACCGGCATCGGCATCCCGCTCGAAAAACAGGAGACGCTGTTCGAACGCTTCGTGCAGGTGGACGAATCGGCCACGCGCAAGTACGGAGGAACCGGTCTCGGTACGTCGATCGCCCACGACCTGGTCTTGCTGATGGGCGGGACGATCGGTGTGCAAAGCGCGCCGGGGCAGGGATCCACGTTCTGGGTGGAGCTGCCGTTCATGCCGCCACAGCGCGACGTGGTTCAGCCGGACTGGGAGGCGATGCGCCGGGATGTCCTGGTCGTCGGGCGCGAGGAGAGCGATCGCGACGCGTTGTCGCTCGCGCTGGTCACGTTCGGCCTCAAGCCCGAAGTCGTGGATGTCGATGCCAATGTGCCGCGCGCCATCGATCCCGAGCGCTACCTCGCGGCGCTGCTGGTGCTGCCCGTGGCCGAAGCCGCGGCCTACATGGACCGGCTGCCGCAGGATCGCCTCGGACTCGCCTGTCCGTGGATCGTGATGGCGCGGGTGACCACACCTACCCAATCCGGCGCCCTTTTGCGCGCGGGTGCCACAGCGCTGTTGCCGCCCGACGCGCCGCTGGAAGATTTGCGCTTGCAGCTGGCGGCCCTGGTCAATCGCGGGCATGCAGCGCCCGAGAACGCGCCGGTGCAGGTGCTGCGTGCCGGCTCGGCGCTGACGATCCTGCTGGCGGACGACAACCACAGCAACCAGATGCTGCTGGCGCGCATCCTGACGGATGCCGGGCATGCGGTGAAACTGGCCGAGCGCGGCGACGAAGCTTACGACTTGATGTGCGCCGGTGGCCTCGACCTTGCGATCCTCGATCTCAACATGCCCGACATCTCCGGACCCGACGTGATCAAGCTCTATCGCGCCGGTGAAATCGGCACCGGCAAGCGCCTGCCGCTGGTCATCCTGTCGGCGGATGCCACGCCGATCGCGCAGCAGGACAGTCTCGACGCCGGGGCCAACGATTACCTCACGAAGCCCGTCACGAGCGCGGGCCTGCTTGCGGCCATCGAACGGGTAATGGCCGGCGCACATACGCGGCAGGCGCCACCAGGTTCGGAGCCAGCCACGTCGCCCCCGGCGCTGGTGGCGGTAGTGCCCTCGCCGCTGGCCATCGTTGCAGCCGAACCTGCATCCCCGATGCGGCGCGAGCCGTCATCCACCGTATTGGTGGACGCGGATCGCATCGAAGCGTTGCGGCGCATTGCCAATCGCGACCGCAGTTTCCTGCAACGTTACACGGCCGCAACGTTCGACGACCTGGATGCCGCGGTCGCGGAATTGGGGCAGGCGGTGGCTGCTGGCAACATGAACGTCGCGCGCAGCGCCCTGCACAAGATCGACGGAACCAGTGCCAGCATCGGCGCGACGGCGCTCGCGGCCAGCGCCAGGAGCATGCGTAACTATCTTTCTGCGGCGCCGGATTCAGATGCTGCCGCTGCCCTGGCCGAACTGGCCACCACGACGGCACTCACCAAATCTGCCGTTTCCGCGCTGCTGCAGGACGTCCGCGTCTCCAATCGCGATCCGCGCTAACGAGGATCGCCGCCGGGTGCGCTCAGACGGGTTGCGATGCCTGTGAATCAGGCAGCAACCGCGAAACATAGTCGATTGCCTCACCCACCGTAGTGGCGCGGAAATCTTCCATCGGTATCTCGATTTCGAAACGCTCCTCGAACCGGAAGACCAGATCCACGGCCTGCAGGGAGTCGATTCCAAGCTCGGTCAAGCGCGCCTCCGGAACAATCTTGTTTGCATCCTGCCCGAGGCCTTCGACAAATTCCCGAACCACGGTAAGTACTTCTTCGTTACGCATCATGTTTCGATTGAATGGTTCAAAGATTCAAGTTTAACGCCGAGTGATGCGGCGCGCGCATGTCGAATGCAAAATGCCATGGCGGCTTGAGGGCCGAGGTCGCAGCGCAACGCTACATCGCGTCGTCGCCCGGGTCGGACGGTGCGGCGAGTGGCGATGTTCAGCCGTATCGTGTGACGACAATGCTTGCCGCCGTGCCGCCAAAGCCGAATGCGTTTCCCATCGCTACGCGCAGCCCCGGCGCGGCGCGGCCGTAGTTGGGCACATAATCCAGCGTGCATTCGGGGTCCGGCGTCGCCAGGTTTGCGGTTGGCGGAACCTTCGCGGTGGCCACTGCCTTGATGCACATCAGTAGTCCGAGCGCGCCTGCCGCGCCCACCAGGTGTCCAACCATTGACTTGGTCGAGCTGACGGCAACGTCTTGGGCGTGGCTGCCAAAGACGTCCTGTATCGCGCGTGACTCGACGACGTCGTTGAGCCGCGTGCCCGTACCATGCGCGTTGATGTATCCCACTGCTGAACCATTGACGCCCGCATCGGCCAGTGCCAGTCGCATCGATCGTGCCTGACCGTCGACCGACGGCTGGGTGATATGGCCGGAATCGGCGCTGCACGCGTAGCCTGCCAACTCAGCGTGGATGTTCGCGCCGCGCGCCTGCGCACTGTCCCATTCTTCCAGAACGAAAAAGACCGCGCCTTCTCCCAGCACCGTCCCGTCGCGTGTGGCATCGAAGGGGCGGCAGCTGCGTGCCGGATCGTCGTGCAGCGATGCCAACAGCTGCGCCGAATGCCAGCAGTTGACGGCGGAATAGGTGAGGAGCGATTCCGCGCCGCCGGCGATCATCACGTCGGCATAGCCATGCTGGATCTGGCGCGCGGCTTCACCGACGGCCACCGACGACGACGAGCATGTTGTGCTGTAGGCCAGCACAGGTCCGGCCAATTGGTGTGCCATCGCAATCAACGCCGAAGGCGAGTTGTACATCGTTCGCAACACGGTGAACGGATGTACCTTGGGCCGCCTCCGCAGGTAAATGGCGTCGAAGCCTACTTCGGTCTCCGTAATTCCACCCATGCAGGTGCCGGAACTGACGCCGATCCTGGCGCGGTTGTCCGCCGTGATCCGCATTCCCGAATCCACCAGTGCATCAGTCGCTGCCATCACTGCCAGGAGGCCGAACCGATCGCTGAACGCAACGTCGGCCTTGCTTACCGGCTTCAACGCGGCGTCCGGCACGCGCGCCGCGGGGATGGTGATGCTCGCACCTGTGGCAGCGTTGGCAAGCGTCAGTGGCGTGATGGCCGAGCGGCCGGCGAGCGCACTGTCCCAGACTGCATCGACCTGTCCGCCCAGCGGACATACGACCCCCATTCCGGTCACCGCCACCCGTCGCCGCATTCCTGTCCCGTCCTGATCTCGTTATCACGCGTTATCTTATCCCGGCGGCAGTGGGGCCGAGCGCGGCTGCAATGCGCCCGCTCAGGCGGCAGCGCGATCCTCCTGCGGTGCGATAGCGAGTGTGCGGCCAAACGTGGCGATCTGCTGCTGATGCAGGCGACGCATCCATTCGATGCTGCGCGGCGTCATCTGCATCGCGCAATCGACCCACAACCGCACGATATCGGTGAGCTCGTTGAGCGTGACCGGGTTCAACAAACGGTCCACCGAGTTCATCGCCGAATGCGCGCCATATTGCTGCTCCCGCGTGCGGATGAGTCGGGCCACCGCTTCGCCCGCTTCGCCGGTTTCGACAACCTGGTCGATCACGCCCATTTCGAACAGTTCCTGCGCCGAATAGAGGCGGCCGGTGCGCGAGAGCTGGTTGGCGGCCTGGCGTCCGACGCGACGGGCAAGGAATGAAAGGCCACCCATGCCCGGGAACATGTTGAACAGCACTTCCGGGAAGCCGGCCTTGACGTGCTTTTCCGCGATCACGACGTCGCAGGAAAGCGCCGATTCGAAACCACCGCCCAGCGCGTCACCTTCGAGCAGCGCGATGGTCGTCACGCCGCGCAGGCCGTGTGCGGTGTAGTTGCGGTAGGTCACGTTCACGGCGGCGCGCGCGTATTCGGTGAGGCGCGCCCGATCCTGCGCGGTGATCAACCGGAGGAAGTAGCCAAGATCACCGCCCGTGCAGAACACGTTGCGCACGGCCGAGCGAACGATGATGTGGCGCAGCGGATGCCGGTCTTCCGAACCGTTGAAAAATCCCTCGATAACCTGGCTGCCGCGCTCCATGTCGTGCAGCAGTTCTGGATTGAATGACGGTACGCCTCGTGGCTCCCAGAGCGTCGTCAGCTGCGCACGTTCGTTGTCGTAATGAAACGTAAGCTGCGACGACATCTCGAAATTGGCCGAGCCATCGGCATTCTCGATGATTTCGCTGGAGCCGCGGTGCGCAAGGAGGGTGGGGGAGACGGTCGCGTTCATGGTTGTGCCCTTTGATTGACGTTTAAATCGATTGCTTCGAAGGTGAAACACCGACTACGGGACTAGGCGGCGCTGTAAGGTACAAAATGACTGTATCCCAGAGGAGCGGCGTAAACAACCGGAATCGCGGAGCGGGGATTCCAAAGGATCAACAAGTTGGGGTCAAACGTTGATGCTGCTTGGAAAGTGAAGCCCCTGGATTCGAACGCCCGAAGCAAAAAAAGGCGCGTGCGGGAACCGTAAATTGCGACTTTTGTACTTTAATTATCGAGATGAGGTACGACAGCCAGTTTTATGATTATTTGGAGGAAAATAGCTTGGAGTTCCAATGCCAAAGGCATGAATTATGATCATGCTTGCGGCCGGGTCGACTGCCGTTTGAACACCAACACCAGTCATTTTGTACCGTACAACATAGCGTTGAGACGGCAATGTTTCGGCAGCGCCTAGGTGGCGTCCTGCATGCGCAGCCGGCGGGCCGCGTCCTCGAAACGCGCGTCCTCGATTTCCTGCAGTACGCCCTCCAGGTCCACCTCCTTTTCGATCCGCTCGAAGCGGCCGGTGAGTGACGTGTCGGGCTCGAGTTTGCCGGCTTCGAACAAGGCCCAGATTTCGCGGCCGTAGTCGGTGCCGAGCAATTCCGGCGCGTAGCGGCCGAAGTAATTGCGCAGGTTGGCCACGTCGCGCTCGAGCATCTTCGGAGCGTGATTGTTGCCGGCGGCATCCACTGCCTGCGGCAGGTCGATGATCACCGGCCCGTCGGCGCCGACGAGGATGTTGAATTCGGAGAGGTCGCCATGAATCACGCCGGCGCACAGCATCCGCACCACTTCGCGGATCAGGCTCGCGTGATGCACGCGCGCCACCTCCAGCGTGAAATCGAGATCGTTGAGGCGCGGCGCCGCTTCGCCGTACTCGTCGACGACCAGTTCCATCAACAGCACGCCTTCGTGGAAGTTGTAGGGCCTGGGCACACGCACGCCGGCCGCCGCCAACCGGTACAGCGCATCAACCTCGGCGTTTTGCCAGGCTGCCTCTTGGGACTTGCGGCCGAAGCGGGTGCCCTTGGCCATCGCGCGGGCCTGCCGCGTATTCTTGGTCTTGCGATTCTCGGTGTAGTCCACGGCCTGGCGGAACGCGCGCTTGTTCGCTTCCTTGTAGACCTTGGCGCAGCGCGTTTCGTCGCCGCAGCGCACGACGAATACCATCGCCTCCTTGCCGCTCATCAACTGGCGCACGACGCCATCGATCAGGCCGTATTCGAGCAGCGGCTCGAGTCGCTTGGGTATTTTCATGGCAACGGCAACGCACGACCCGGGATGCGCGCGCCACGGCGTGGCGTGGCCGCTACCAGGTTGCATGTGCACGGAAAGGCCGCGGGCAGGAATCCTGGAGGGCTCAAT
>JANMCS010000346.1:0-3255 GCA_031361405.1 Betaproteobacteria bacterium | reverse complement strand
GCTGCGCCGGCAACATCGCGTTCAACCTGCGCGGCATCGGCGGCGAACCGGTGGTGATGGCCACGATCGGTGACGACGGCACCGATTACCGCGAGCGCCTCGACGCGCTGGGCGTCGGCGTCGATGCGGTGCGCCATGTGCCGGGTGCCTATACGGCGCAGGCGTTCATCATCACCGACCTGGCCGACAACCAGATCACTGCCTTTCATCCGGGCGCGATGAATTTCTCGCACCAGAGCCGGGTCGCAGATGTGCGCGACATCGGACTCGGAATCATCGCGCCCGATGGCAAGGAAGGCATGCAGGCCCATGCGGCGCAGTTCGCAAGTGCCGGCATTCCGTTCATCTTCGATCCGGGACAGGGCATGCCGCTCTTCAGCGGTCCCGAGTTGCTGGCGATGATCGAGCAGGCGCGCTTCGTGGCGGTCAACGACTATGAGGGACGCATGCTGGCGGAGCGCACCGGGTTGCCGCTGACCGAGATCGCCCACCGGGTCGAAGCCCTGGTGATCACGCTGGGCGCGGATGGTTCCGTCATCCATGCGGGCGGCGACACGTACGTGATTCCAGCGGCCAAGCCGTCGGCAGTACTCGATCCCACCGGCTGCGGCGATGCCTATCGCGCCGGGCTGCTGTACGGCATCGCGCAGGGTTGGGACTGGGAGCGCACCGGTGGCCTTGCTGCGGTGCTGGGCGCGATCAAGATCTCCTCGCGCGGCGGACAGAATCACCTGGTCAATCACGCCACGGTGGACGCGTTGCATCACGCCACCTTCGGCACCCGGCTGTGGTGACCACGTCGCGCACCTGCTCCGCGGCGTGCAATTCCGTCCGGGCGCGATGACTGGCGCGCGAACGACCAACTCCCGCTTCGTCCAGTGCTGGCGCTGGACGCGCACCTGCCTGCACGTCCTGGAAGGCGTGTCCACGACGGTCATCGTGTTTCCGCTGGTGCGTTCCACCACGCGCCGCGCACTGATCAAGCGGTGGAGCGCGCGGCTGCTGCGCATCCTCGCGGTGGAGGCGCGGGTCGAGGGCGCCTTGATCACGCAGGCGGGCAATGTCCTGGTCGTGGCCAATCACATTTCGTGGCTCGACATCTTCGTGCTCAACGCCCAGCATCCGGTGCGCTTTGTTGCCAAGTCCGAACTCACGCAATGGCCGGTAATTGCGCAGATGATTCGCGGCGCAGGCACCGTGTTCATCGAGCGCGCACGGCGGCGTGACACGCACCGCGTCAACCAGCAGATGGCGCAGGTGCTCGCGGGCGGCGATGTGGTGGCGATCTTTCCGGAAGGCACGACCACCGACGGCCGCGACATGCTCCCGTTCAAGAGTTCGCTGCTGCAGCCGATCGTCGAGGCCAAGGGGCATGTGCAGCCCGTGGCCATCCGCTATCACACGGATGACGGCGCGTTGTCGCTGGCGCCCGCGTATGTCGGCGACACGTCGTTCGCGTCGTCGTTCTGGACTGTGTGCGGCGCGCGACGGCTGGTGGTGACGCTGTGGGCGCAGCGGCCGTTGCCGGCGCGCGCGGCGCACCGGCGCGAGCTGGCGCGGGAGGCCGAGCTTTCTATCCGGACGGCTTTGGCTTCACCTTTGATCGCGACGGCACCTGGAACACGCGGCGATCAGACAGGCGCAACGCCGTAAGCGCGCCGCCCCACAGGCAGCCCGAGTCCAGCATCTGCACGTTCTGCGCGAGCATCAGGTCCAGCGTGGACCAGTGGCCGCAGACGACATCGACATGCGCCGAGCGCCGTGTGGGATGGCCGAACCACGGCAGGAAACCGGCGGGAGTGTGAGCCGGGCCGCGCTTCTCGTCGAACTCCATCGTGTCGTCGGCGGTGCAATAGCGCAGGCGCGTGCATGCATTCACCACCACGCGCAGGCGATCGAATCCCGTCAATCCGGCGTGCCACCGCCGCGGCTCGTCGCCGTAGAGGACGCCCAGGAATTCATGGGCCTGCGGTCCCGCCAGCGTGGCCTGCACTTCGCGCGACAGCATCAGCGCGGTGGCCGGTGTCCACGTGGGCAGCAGGCCGGCGTGCACCATCATGCGGTCATCCTCGACCACGACCAGCGGGCGTGTTTGCACCCAGCGCAGCAGGTCGTCGCGGTCGGGCGCGGCCAGGATCGCATCGAGCGTATCGCCGCGATGCTGGCGGCGATGCCCGGCGGCCACGGTCAGCAGATGAAAGTCGTGATTGCCGAGGACGGTGGACGCGGCGTCACCCAACGCCATCACTTCGCGCAAGACTTCGAGCGAACCGGGACCGCGATTGACGAGGTCGCCCACCAGCCACAGCCGGTCTTCCCTGGTCGAGAATCCGATGAGCGACAACAGCTCGCAGAATTCCGCGTGGCATCCCTGGATGTCGCCGATCGCGTAAAGCGCCATCGCGGTGCGTTCCGTTGACGTTGGAAGGAAAATCGCGGCATTGCCGCAGGCCAACGGCCTGCGAAGCCAAGTAGAATGTGCGTCGCATTCTATCCGAAACGCCTGTGTCCTTTCCCCTGAATCCTCCCCAGCGCGAGGCCGTTCGCCATTGCGCGGGACCGCTCCTGGTCCTGGCCGGTGCCGGCAGCGGCAAGACGCGCGTCATCACCGCCAAGATCGCGCACCTGATCGAGCAGGGCACCGATCCCGCGCGGATCGTCGCCATCACGTTCACCAACAAGGCCGCGCGCGAAATGCGCGATCGCGCCCAGGCACTGCTTGCCGCGGAGGGCAAGGCCGATCTCGCGAAAAAAGTGGTGATCGCCACCTTTCACGCGTTCGGATTGCGGATCCTGCGCGCCGAGGCGCACGAGCTCGGACTCAAGGCCGGGTTCTCGATCTTCGATCCCACCGACCTCGAGTCCGTCGTTGCCGACCTCATTGCCACGGCCGACCGCGGCCGCACGCGCGCGGCGCAGTGGAAGATCAGCGCGTGGAAAAATGCGCTGCTGTCCCCCGCGCAGGCACTTGCGGGTGCGGACACGGATGACGAGCGCGCAGCAGCCAAGGCATACGCCAACTACGACGAAGCGCTGGCCGCCTACCAGGCGGTGGATTTCGACGACCTGATCGTGCGGCCGCTGCGGCTGCTCGAACGCAATGCCAGCGTAGCGTTGCGCTGGCAGGCGCGCTGCGAGCACCTGCTGATCGACGAATACCAGGACACCAATCCGGCGCAGTACCGGTTGTTGCGCGCGCTGGTCGGCGCGGCCACGCCGTTCACCGCCGTGGGTGACGACGACCAGGCGATCTAC
>JANMCS010000255.1:0-7030 GCA_031361405.1 Betaproteobacteria bacterium | reverse complement strand
GTCGAGCCCGGGGATGAGGCGCAGGCTGGCGGCGTGTTCCACCGATTGGTGCGTGGGGCCATCCTCGCCCAGCCCGATCGAATCGTGCGTGTAGACGAAGATGGACCGCAGCTTCATCAGCGCGGCCATCCGCAGCGCGTTGCGCGCGTAGTCGGAGAACGTGAGGAACGTGCCGACGTAAGGAATGAAGCCGCCGTGCAGCGCCAGGCCGTTGGCGATGGCACTCATCGCGAATTCGCGCACGCCGAAGTTCACATAGTTGCCCGACCGGTCGCGCGCGACGATCGTGCTGCCCGACCAATTCGTGAACACGGAACCGGTCAAGTCAGCCGAGCCGCCAATCATTTCCGGCAGCAGCTTCGCGAACCCTTCGATGGCCTGCTGCGACGCCTTGCGGGTGGCGATGGTTTCGCCCTTGGCGGATTGCGCCGCCACGAACGTAGCGGCCATCGCGTTGAAATTCGCGGGCAGGTCGCCAGCCATGCGCCGCAGGAATTCGGCCGCCTGCGCGGGAAACGCCGCACGATAGCCAGCGAAGCGCTTGTCCCAATCCTGTTCCAGCAGCGCGCCGCATTCGCGCGCATTCCATCCGGCATAGATGTCGGCGGGAATTTCAAACGGCGGATAGGTCCAGCCGATGGCGGCGCGCGTGGCGGCCACTTCCTTCTCGCCCAACGCCGCGCCGTGTACGCCGTCGGTGCCCTGCTTGTTGGGGGAGCCCTTGCCGATGATGGTCTTGCAGCACAGCAGCGACGGGCGATCGGTGACGTCGTGGGCGGCGGCGATGGCCGCATCGACGGCCGCGACATCGTGGCCGTCGATGCCGGCAATGACGTGCCAGCCATACGCCGCGAAGCGCTTGGGCGTGTCGACGGTGAACCAGCCTTCGACGTGGCCATCGATGGAAATGCCGTTGTCGTCATATAGCGCGACGAGCTTGCCCAAGCCCAAGGTGCCCGCCAGTGAGCACGCTTCGTGCGAAATGCCCTCCATCAGACAACCGTCGCCCAGGAACACGTAGGTGCGGTGATCGACTATGGTGTGGCCATCGCGATTGAAAGCCGCGGCCAGAAGTTTTTCCGCCAGCGCCATGCCCACTGCATTGGCCAGGCCCTGGCCGAGCGGACCCGTGGTGGTTTCCACGCCGGGCGTGACGCCAACCTCCGGATGTCCGGGCGTGCGCGAATGCAACTGCCGGAACGCGCGCAGCTCGGCCATCGGCAAGTCGTAGCCGGACAGGTGCAACAGCGCGTACTGCAGCATCGACCCGTGGCCGTTGGACAGCACAAAGCGATCGCGATCGGCCCAATGCGGATTCGCGGGGTTGTGCCGCAGGTGGCGCGTCCACAGCGCCACCGCGATCTCCGCCATGCCCATCGGCATGCCCGGGTGTCCGGATTTGGCGGCTTCCACCGCATCCATCGCCAATGCGCGAATTGCGTTGGCAAGATCGTGATCGGACGCGTGGGCTGCTAAGGATGCGGTCATGGATAAGTGAGCGAGAATGGCGGAGCAATGTTGCAACGAATTGGCGGCTCGATTACAAGAGGTGAGCCGCGGATGATGTTCGGGAGAGCCGCAAATTATCGCTGCTGCATGGTCAATGTGCAATAATTACACGTTTGGTGACCTTCGCTTACCGTCCGGCGCGCAGGTTCAAGTCGACATCAAGGGGACGTCGCATGGACGGCATCCATCTGTTGGGCGAGTGGTACGGCTGCCCCGCCGATACGCCTGAATTCACCCGGGCAGACCCTTTGCGTGAACTGTGCGTCGGCGTTGCGCTGGCGGCAGGGCTTACCGTGGTCGGCGAATGTTTTTATCAGTTCGAGCCGCAGGGCGTCACCGGCACGGTGTTGCTGGCCGAGTCGCACATCGCGATCCACACTTGGCCGGAAACGGGGTTTGTCACCGTCGACGTCTACGTGTGCAATCTCCTTACCGACAACACCGCCAAGGCCGACCGCGTCTTTCATGCATTGGAGCGGGCCCTGAAACCGCGGGAAACGCGGTTCGCGTCGATTCGTCGCGGAGGCTCCCGTGCCTGACAAGCCGGGTGGCGGATCGCCGCCGGACGCGGCCAACATGCCGCCGGGCATGCTCACCGAGCACCTGACCGACGACTGGGCATTCTTCGTCCGGTCCACGCGCGAATTCGAGCGCTTCCGCTCGCCTTTCCAGACGGTCGACGTGCACGACACGGTCACCTTCGGCAAGCTCTTCCGGCTCGATGGTCATTTCATGACCTCAGAGCGCGATGAATTTTTCTATCACGAAAATCTCGTCCATCCTGCCGCGGTGACGCATCCGCAGCCCACCAGCGCGCTGATCATCGGCGGCGGCGACGGCGGGTCTGCAGAAGAGTTGCTGAAACACGCATCGATCCAGACCGTCACGCTGGTCGAGATCGACATGGCCGTCGTCGACATCGCGCGCAAGTACCTGGCCAGCGTGCATCGCGGCGCGTTCGACGATCCGCGGCTCACGCTGCGCATCGAGGATGGCTTTGCCTTCGTGCGCAACGCCACCGCTCACTACGACCTCATCGTGCTCGACCTGACCGATGCCGGCGGCCCGTCGGCCGCGCTGTATACGCCGGATTTTTACCGTGCCTGCGCGGCCCGGCTCACGCCCACCGGCGCGCTGACGCTGCATGTCGCCAGTCCGATCGCGCATCCCGAGCGCATCCGCGCCACGATCGCGCAGTTGCGCGCCGCGTTTCCCGTGGTCACGCCTTATCTCACGTCCATTCCGCTGTATGGCGGGCTGTGGATGATGGCCTGCTGCTCGCACACGCTCGATCCGCGCCAGCTGACCACGTTGCAGGTGGACCGGCGCATCGGCCAGCGCGGGTTGAAAGACTTGCAGTACTACAACGGCGACACCCACCGGGCCGCGATGGCGTTGCCCAATTTCGTCCGCGCGCTCGTCGCGTAAATCTGGTCACGCCTTACCGGCACCGGTTGGCGAGGCTACAGCCTCGCAGGGGCGATGTGACGCTGAACCTGCCAGGCTGAAGCCTCGCCTACACGGCGCATCGTGTCTCCGCTGGACCCCGGCCCGCTTGAACCGCCCCCAAACACCCCCATATTCGCTACCAAGAAGGGCCGCTCTTGCGTGCCCGCGCCGCCACGGCAGACCCACCACCATGCCCACGCTCTACGCAACGATGACTGACGCCGACTATGTCGTGATCGACGGCGAGCTGTTCGCCACCGATTATCTGCGGGTGCCGGACGAATTCACCACGGCCGACGATGTCGTGGTCGAAGCGCGCCAGGGCGATCGCGAAATCGACATCACGCGTGCCGAGATCGAAGGTGCCGAGGACATCGGCGAAGGCCTCTTTCGCCTGCGCAGCGGTTCGCTCGTCCGCTTTTTGTCGACGGCCGTCGTCCACTAGCGTTCCGGGCGCTATGATGGCGCCCTCATGTCGCATCGTCCACGCAAGTCCTCCACCTGCGTCACGCTGGTCCTGATCGGGGCAGCGACCCTTGCCGGCTGCAGTGAGCCCCCAACCACCACCCGCAAGGGCGCCTACGCGTCGCGCCAGGAATGCCTCGCCGACTGGGGCGATGAAAAGGAGTGCGACGAGCAGGTGGCTCCGTCCACCAGCAATGGCAGCTCCGGTGGACATACGTATTGGGGTCCGTCGTTTCGCAGCCCCAGCCGCAGCTCAGGCAGCAGCGGTTCGAGCCGCGGCGGCGGGTCCAGCGGTGGCCACAGTGTCGCGCACGGCGGCTTCGGCTCGCACGGATCCTCCGCATCATGATCCGCGAGACCATGACGCCGCGCGCCCACTGGCGCGATGACTGCGAGGCAATCGGATTCGCTTACCACTCCATCGACGGCGTCTACTGGGACGAATCGCGCTGCTACCGCTTCACGGCAGACGAGATCGACACGCTGGAAGCCGCCACCGGGGAATTGCACGCCCGCTGCCTCGACGCCGCGGAGCATATCGTCACGCACAACCGTTTCGACGCCCTCGCCATTCCCAAGGCCTGGCACGAGCGCGTGGCCAAGTCGTGGCGCGCCAAGGACCTGTCGCTGCTGGGGCGCTTCGACCTCGCCTTCGACGGCAGCGGTCCGCCGAAGATGCTCGAGTACAACGCCGACACCCCCACCGCGTTGCTGGAAGCCTCCGTCGCGCAATGGCGCTGGATGGAGCAGAAAATCCGGCCCCAGGCGCCTCTCGCCGACCAGTTCAATTCGCTGCACGAAAAGCTGATCCAGAGCTGGCGCGCGTTCGTGGTGACGTGGTCGGCAGGCACTCCGGTGCATTTCACGTGCGCCGCTGACAGCGCTGAAGATCGCGGCAACCTCGACTACCTGCGCGATGTCGCCACGCAGGGCGGCGTCGATGCGCGCTTCGTCGGCATCAAGGATATTGGCTGGGATAGCACCGCCGGCTGCTTTGTCGACGAGACCGACGCGGAAATCCGCGTGCTGTGCAAACTCTATCCGTGGGAGTGGCTGGCCGATGAAGCCTTCGGGGCGAACCTGCGCACGGCCAGCCTGCGCGTGATCGAACCCGCGTGGAAGATGTTGCTGTCGAACAAGGGGCTGTTGCCTATCCTGTGGGAGTTGTTCCCTGAGCATCCCAACCTGCTGGCGGCATTTTTCGAGCCGGGCCATATCCGCGGCGACTACGTCGAGAAGCCTCTGCTGTCGCGCGAAGGCGCCAACGTGGTTCTGCATCTAGGCGACAAGACCATCACGTCTGACGGCGAGTATGGCGAGGAGGGCCGCATCCAGCAGGCCTACGCGCCGATTCCGCGCTTCGGCGACGACTACGTCACCATCGGCTCGTGGATCATCGGCGACGAGCCCGCGGGCATCGGCATGCGCGAAGACGAAGGCCCGATCACCCGCAACACCAGCCGCTTTGTTCCCCACTACTTTGTCTGAACCCACCCCATCGAGGTCTTGAGATGACGATCACCCAATCACTCGCAGGCCTGCCCGCGTTCCTGCTTTATTTCACGACCTCGCTCGTGCTGGTCGGGCTGTTCATTGCGGTCTATGTCACGGTCACGCCATACCGGGAGTTGACGCTGATCCGCGAGGGCAATGCTGCTGCGGCCATCTCGCTGGGGGGCGCCGTCGTCGGCTTCGTGCTGCCGCTGGCGCGCGCCGTGACGCAGAGCGTGTCGGCGCTGGATCTCGTTGTGTGGGGGCTCGTTGCGCTGGTCGTGCAGGTCGTCGTGTTCTTCGTCGTCGGCAAACTGGTGCCGCACTTCGCCGAGGCCATCAAGGAAGGACGCACGTCGGCCGCGATCCTGCTGGCGGCGCTGGCGATCGGGGTCGGTCTGCTGAATGCGGCGTCGATGACGAATTGACGAAATTCGCGACGCAGGGTCGTAGCCAAGGGTCCGGAGGGCGGGTCGTCCGGCCGCTGGTCTGTTACAGCGGCCCTGCGCTCGCCGCCGGGCGGAGCGTCAAGCGGCCTGAAACGTGGCCGGAACCGCGCAACGGGTGACGAATGAACTCAGTCGTTCTTGTGGCCCTTGCCGTGGCCTTGCTTGCCCTTCTTGCCATGTTCATTCGATTCGTTTTCGCGATAACGCGGTGCGTAAACGTTGTTGTACCAATTATCCTGGACGAAGTAGACCGGTTGGCCGCACGCGCCGTACTTGCCGCAGTGCTTCGCCCAATTCTTCGCATGCCCCGGGGGAACGCGAAGGTAGACCGGCTGGCGTACCACGCCGACAGGCACCCGCTGAATGACGATCGGCTCCGCGTAGACGAGTTGCGGCGCCGGATAGTTGCCGACGTCGAGACGGCCATAGAATCCGGGCTGACCGATGTTGACGGCAACACCAACATTGGAGCCGATCGCAGGGGTGGTGGCCGCGGCAAGCGCGACAATGATCAAGATGCGTTTCATGGTGGTGCGTCCTTTCAGATCCAACGTTGCATTCGTGTCCGACTGCACTTCCCCACGGTTGCGTTCGGGACGACTTGGTGATGTCAAAGCGAACCTGCTGCAAACGTATCGCAATCCTTGGGCAGTCCCGAGTCCATCCCGCGCTTGAACCAGCGCACGCGTTGCGCCGAGGTGCCGTGCGTGAACGATTCGGGAATGACGCGACCCTGGGTCTGATTCTGGAGACGGTCGTCGCCAATGGCGGTTGCGGCGTTGAGGGCTTCGGCGATATCGCCTGAATCAAGCTGATTCATCGTGCCCGCGAAGTGGCCCCAGACGCCGGCATAGCAGTCGGCCTGCAATTCAAGACGTACCGACGTTTGATTGGTCGCGGCCCTGGACCCGCTTCCGCGCTCCGACTCCACGCGCTGCATGGTCCCGGTGAGCTTCTGGACATGATGTCCAACTTCGTGGGCGATCACATACGCCTGCGCGAAATCACCAGGCGCGCGGAAGCGCGTCTGCAGATCGCGGAAGAATGAGAGATCGATGTAGAGTTTCTCGTCGCCGGGGCAATAAAACGGGCCCATCGCCGCCTGCGCGTTGCCACAGGTGGAGCGCACCTGACCGTCATAGAGCACCAGCGTCGGGGGCCGGTACTGATTCTTGGACTGCTGGAAGATCTTGCCCCAAACCTCCTCGGTGCTGCCGAGAACCTTCGAAACAAATTGTCCCATCTCATCCGCCGGGGCGCCCTTTGGCGCCACGCGCGTTTCGCGTTGCGGGGCAACCTGCTCCGCCACGCTCAATACGGTGCCCGGGTCAATGCCCAGAAAGTAGGCAGCGATGGCGAGAACGACGCCGCCGATGCCCAGTCCACCACCGATGCCGATGCCGCGCCGGTCCTCGACATTGCTGCTGGCCTGCTGGTCTCCGAGTTGCATGGTTATCCTCGCGTTCAAAGGTGGAAGGCGGCAATGGAAATTCGCGCCTGCCGGGAGGCCCGCCGAAGATCGCGCGATGCCGTCGCGTGGACGCGCAGGTCGATCCGGACACTGCGCGCAGGCGTCTCTGCCAAGAATGCACGGTCGGGGCGTCTGCGGTCATCCGCAAAATGCTGAGCCTGTTGTAGGACGGCGCGCCTCCCGGAGGGGGCGCGAC
>JANMCS010000217.1:0-16187 GCA_031361405.1 Betaproteobacteria bacterium | reverse complement strand
CCGAACACCTCGAGCGCCCGTTCGCGCGGTGTGACGCCGTGCCATACCCGCGAGAGCGGCAAGGCCGCTTCGATCGCCACGCATACCTGGCCACCGTGACGACGCTCGCTGGCCGCGACCGCGGCCTCGACGCGTTGCAATTCCGCCGGCGCAAACGCGCGATTGACGTCAGCGCGATCGGTGACCAGATGGCGCCAGAGCCGCTGTGCCTTCGTCGCCACGCTCACCATCCTCCCGACGCGCCGCCGCCGCCGAAGCCGCCACCGCCACCGGAAAAGCCTCCACCGCCTCCACCACCGCCCCAGCCGCCACCGCCGCCACCCGGCAACCACACCCCGCCGCCGCGCCGCGCGAGCCCCGCACCTGCGCCGGCAAACAGGATGACGAGGAAGCCGACGACCGCGGCAACGCCCGCGATCAAGAGCGAGCCGGCCACGACCCACGCCGCGGCACCGACGACACCTGCGCCCACGGTGGAACCCAGGGCCTTGCCGAAAATGCGCGTGAGGATGCCGCCCACCACCGGCACCACGACAAACAGGACGATGAAGAGCATTTCGTACGGAATGCCGCCGCCACCGGACGAGCGCTGCTGCTTCGCCACCGGCTTGGCCGCCAGCGGTTCGCCCTTGTTGACGACATCGATGATCTGGTCGACACCGGCGTTGATGCCCTGCGCAAATTGATTCTGGCGCAGCAACGGCGCGATGGTGTCGCTGATGATGCGGCGCGACGTGGCGTCGGTGAGGAAACCTTCAAACCCGTAGCCGACTTCGATGCGCAGCTTGCGGTCATCCTTGGCCACGACCAGCAACGCGCCGTTATCCTGGCCCTTGCGGCCGATTTTCCACGCGTCCGCCACGCGAATCGAGTACGCCTCGATCGGCTCGGCCTTGGTGGTGGGAACGACCAGCACGGCCAGTTGATTGCCGGTCTGCTGCTCCCACGCGGCGAGCTTGGCATCAAGCGCGGCCACGTCAGCCGCGCCGAGCGTGGACGTGAGATCGGTGACGCGCTGCTTCAATGCCGGTATCGGCATCAGGCCATCGGAGCCTGCTTCCCACGCCAGCGCCACGGTGGTGACCGCAGCGAGCGCGAGTGCCGTTACCACGCGCACCCAACCGCGACGCCATCCGGCGCCTGGAGTTGCAATGACCATTGCGTTCATGCCGAAGCCCGGGTGCGCGCAATGCCGGGACACGGGCGTTGCGGCGCGCTCCACGCGTCGGTCAATAGCCCTTCTTCATCAATTCGGTCGCCGGATCCGCCGCCGCCTCGGCCTGCTTGCCCTCCGGCACGCCCGATGTCTTCGGCGCAGGCGCCGGCACTACGGGTGCGGCAGGTGCCGCGGGATTCTTGCCGAAGTCCACCTTCGGCGGCGCACTGATGGCCGCTTCGTTTTCCACCGCGAAGTTGGGCTTGACGTCCATCTTGAACAACATTGCCGTCAGGTTGGTGGGGAACGAGCGTACCGTGCTGTTGAACGCCTGCACCGAATCGATGAAGCGCTTGCGCGCCACCGTGATGCGGTTCTCCGTGCCTTCGAGCTGCGACTGCAGGTCGCGGAACAGCGCGTCGGACTTCAGGTTGGGATAGTTCTCCGCCACCACCAGCAGGCGCGACAGCGCGCCCGTCATCTCGCTTTGCGCCTTCTGGAACTTGGCGAACGCGGCGGGATCGTTGAGCAGTTCCGGCGTGGCCTTGATGGCACCCACGTTGGCCCGCGCGTTGGTGACCGCGGTGAGCACATCCGCTTCCTGCGCGGCGTAGCCCTTGACGGTGTTGACGAGGTTGGGCACCAGGTCGGCGCGGCGCTGGTACTGGTTGACGACTTCCGACCATGCGGCCTTCACGCCTTCGTCCTGCCGCTGCAGGTCGTTGTAGCCACAACCGGCCAGGGTCATGGTGGCGAGGGCGGCAACGACAACGAACATTTGCTTCAACATAGGGATTCTCCAACGACGTGCGGCAAATCCTGCCGCGGTTCAACCACCAGATGGGGAGTGTACGCGCCCGCTGCAAGGCTTCATGCTAATGACGACGCGCCCGCCGGAGCGACGCCCGCGCCGGCGGCGACCGTTTGCCGGGCCAGCAGCAGATCGGCCCAGGCCTTGCCCTTGTCGGTGGGCGAGCGCAGCAGGTAGGCCGGGTGATAGGTGACGATCAGCGGAACTCCGCGATAGGCATGCGCGCGGCCGCGCAGGCTGGCGATGGAGGCATCGCCGCCCAGCAGCAGCGACGCCGCACTCTTGCCCAGCGCGACGATGATCTTCGGCTGCAGCAGCGCGATCTGGCGTTCGAGGTATGGGCGGCAGGCGTCGGCCTCCGCGGCTTCCGGCGTCCGGTTGTTGGGCGGGCGGCACTTCAGCACATTGGCGATGTAGACATTGCGGTCGCGGGTCATGCCCAGCGCGCCCAGCATGTTATCGAGCAGGCGCCCCGCCTGCCCCACGAACGGTTCGCCGCGAACGTCTTCCTCGGCGCCGGGCGCTTCGCCGACGAAGAGCCACTCCGCCTTCGTGTCGCCTACACCGGGCACCGTGCGCTGCCGCGTTCGGCAGAGGCCGCAGGCATTGCACGCGTCCACGTCCGCGGCGAAATTATTCCATGTCAGCGCGGCGATGCGATGCACGCGCGGCGTGGTCGCCGCCGCCGGCGGCGCAGCGGATGGCGGCAACGCGGACGTGGCGCGGGCCGGCGTGGTTGCGGCGACTGCGGCGGCCGGCGGCGCTGCGGCTGCGGCTGCGGCAGGAACGGCGTCAATGACCGCAGCGGCAGCCGCCGACTTCGCCGTCGCGGACCCACCGGCATGCGCGCGGCGCACCCATTGGGGCGTAAGGCCCATCTCGGCCAGGATCTCGGCGCGCGTGAGCGTCATGGACTGCGGGCGCCCGACGCGCCGATCGCGCACCGCATCACCAGCGCGTCTTCCTTCACGGGGGCGCCCGGGTAATAACCATCGCGGCGACCTACCGGCACAAAACCTGCGCGCTCGTACAGCGCAATCGCCGGCGTGTTGCTGACGCGAACCTCGAGGAACATCTGCTCCGCGCCCAATCGTTGCGCATCGTCGACGAACTGGGCGAGCAACGTCGCACCGATGCCTTCGCGCCGCGCGTCGTGCACCACCGAAAGATTGAGCAGCTGCGCTTCGCCGGGGGCGAGCATCAGCACGCCGTACGCCACGATCCGGCCTTCGCGCTCGCCCACGCGGGTGCAGTACCCGGCCGCCAGCGCATCGCGAAAATTGCCCGCGGTCCAGGGCGCCGCGTGGATGTGCGCCTCGAGCGCAGCCACGTAAGCCACGTCGCCCGCGGCCAACGGCCGCCACGACACGACCGCGTACGACGGCATGCGCACGGTGGCCATCAAAGTGTCGCCCCGGCGGCGCGCTCAGCGGTGGTCAGCGCCACGCGGTGGCGCACATACAGCGGACGTGCCGCCGCCGCATCGACGCCTTCGCCTGCCGCGAACCGCGGCGCTGCCAGCTCCGCAATGGCGCGCGCGTCCGGACGCGCGGCCGCATCGTATGCCGACAATTGCAGCTGCGCCACCAGTGACGGGTAGGTGGCAAAGCCGTCGCCGGCGCCAAACCATTCGGCACCGGCGCCGGGCCGCGTGACGGCATCGGGCTTGGTCACTTCGGGCGGCTTCGCTTCGCGCCAGCGCGCGCCGTCGCGCGCATACGCCGCCACATAGACTTCGCGCATCCGCGCGTCCAGGCAGGCCATCACGTTAGGCGCAGCGTAGGCGTGCCACGCCATCTGCGCGATGGCTTCGAGCGTGCACACCGGCAGCAGCGGACGATCGGCGCCAAGCGCCAGTCCCTGCGCCACGCCGCACGCGATGCGCACGCCGGTGAACGCACCGGGCCCGGCACCGAAGGCGATGCCGTCGAGCGTGGCCAGCGTATAGCCGGCTTCCGCCAGCAGCGTGTGGATCAGCGGCAGCAAACGCTCGGAATGCCCGTTGCCGACGTCCTCGGTACGCGCCAGGAACGCGTTACCGTCACCGCAACCCACGGTGAGCCAGCGCGTTGACGTGTCGAAGGCCAACAGTTTCATCCCACGAATTTTACCGGAGCGAAAGCGGTGTAACCATCGCGCCGGTACAATCGTCATTTCCTTGAAAAGCGCGCGCACGTCAAGCGGAGCGCCCTCGCATGACTGCCGCCACCGCCGCCCCGCTTCACCTGCACATCGAATCCCTCGACCAGGAGGGCCGCGGCGTCGCGCACACCGACGGCAAGGTGGTTTTCGTCGAGGGCGCGCTGCCGGGCGAAGAGGTGCTCGCCGTCGCTATCCGCGACAAGAGCAGCTTTGCCATTGCACGCGTCGAGCGCATCCTTGCCTCCAACGCCGGACGCGTGACGCCGCGCTGCCCGCATTTCGGCGTATGCGGCGGGTGCACGCTGCAGCATGCGCATCCATCGCTGCAGCTCGCGGCCAAGCAGCGCGCCCTCGAGGACGCGTTGACGCGCATCGGCAAGGTCCGTCCCGAGCGGATGCTGCCGCCCATCGAGGGACCCGCGTGGGGCTATCGCCACCGCGCGCGCCTGTCGGTGCGTTACGTGGCGAAAAAGGGCGGCGTGCTGGTCGGCTTTCACGAGCGCAAGTCGAGCTTCGTGGCCGACATGACGCAGTGTGAGGTGCTGCCACGCGCCATCTCCGACCTGCTGCCGGTGCTGCGCCAGGTGGTGGGCGCACTGTCGCTGCGCGATCGTCTGCCGCAGATCGAAGTGATCGTGGCCGAGCGCGCCGGTGTGCTCGTCCATGCGCTGCTGCTGCGCATCCTGGCGCCGCTGACACCCGACGACGACGTGCAGTTGAAGGCCTTTGCAGATACGCACGCGATCGAGCTGTGGACCCAGACCGGCGGCCCGGCGACAGTGCTGCCGTATTACCCGAGCGAATCCACGCTGGCCTACACGCTGCCGGAATTCGGCATCGAGATGCCGTTTGGCCCTGGCGATTTCACGCAGGTCAACGCGGCGATCAACCGGGTGCTGGTGCGGCGCGCGATCATGCTGCTGGATCCGCAGCCCGGCGAGCGCATCGCGGATTTCTTTTGCGGCCTGGGCAATTTCACGCTGCCGATCGCGCGGCGCGGCGCGTTTGCCGTCGGGGTCGAAGGCAGCGCGGCGCTGGTGCAACGCGCCGGCGACAACGCCGCGCGCAACGGCCTCGCGGACAGCACGCAATTCATGACCGCCAATCTCTTCGCGGCCACGCCGGCGACCGTGGCCGCGTTGGGGCATCTCGACCGGGTGCTGATCGATCCGCCGCGCGATGGCGCGATCGAACTCGTCAAGTCGTTACCGGCACGCGCTGATGCGGGCGGCCTCAAGCGCATCGTGTATGTGTCGTGCGCGCCGGGCACCCTCGCGCGCGATGCGGCCGTGCTGGTCAACGACCGCGGCTATCGCCTGACCGCCGCCGGGGTGGTCAACATGTTTCCGCACACGGCGCACGTGGAATCGATCGCCGTATTCGAATGACGGTCGCAGATCCCGTGACAATTCATGAAAACGCACTGTAGGCGAGGCTTCAGCCTCGCGTGGCGTCTGCGCGGCTGAAGCCTCGCCTACGGGCCCGTATAAGCCCACCACCCGCGCCACAAAAAAAGGGGCGCTCCTGCGAGCGCCCCGTTAATGCTGTTGGTTCTAATTCAGTCACGCTGCCCAGAAAAGAACATCAAGATATTAAGCAGGCTGACGAAAATATTGTACACGTTCAGAAACAGCCCCATCGTTGCCATGATGTAATTCGTTTCGCCGCCGCGGACAATGTTACTGACGTCATACAGGATGTAGGCCGAGAAGATCAGCACCGCGATGCCCGACAGCGCCACCGACAGCGCCGGGACCTGGAAGAAGATGTTGGCGAGCGACGCCACGATCAGCAGGATCATCCCGATGAACAGGAACTTGCCCATGAAGGAGAAATCCTTCTTGGTGACCGTGGCCACCGCCGCCATCGCGAAGAAGATGGCCGCCGTCATGCCACCGGCAAGACCCACCAGTTGGCCGCCGTTGCGCAGTCCGCCCGCCACCGTGAGGATGGGCGTCAACATCAGGCCGGCGACAAACGTGAAGCCGAGAAGCGCCACTACGCCCCACGCACTGTTGCGCAGCCGTGTGACAACGAAGAGCGAACCCAGCATGGCGCCGAACATCAGGAGCGGCGTCATGATCGGCGCCGCCTTGAACAGCCCGATGAAATTGAATTGCATGCCGACAAACGCGCCGACGATCGTGGGCAGCATCGACAGCGCGAGCAGCCAGTAGGTGTTGCGCAGGACGGTGCCGGCATCGACCGACGGCGCGGTGGCGCTGCCGCCGAGGGCACGGTCAGGGAAGCCCGTGGCAGGGGCTGGTTGCCCACCCGACATCACCGGCTCGAATTTGCGTTCCATGGTGCCTCCAGAAGGGGCCCGGATCGGGCCTTCAATATCTAAGACTAGCAGAATGGCTGATGGTTGCAAAACCGGGAACCGCTGAACAGGCAACGGTTTGGCCCAACTGCTAAGATGCCGCCGCGCGGCCAGGATTCAAGTCCCCCGCGCCGCAACATAAAGGAGGCGTGGCCGAGCGGTTTAAGGCACGGGTCTTGAAAACCCGCGAAGGGGCAACCCTTCCGTGAGTTCGAATCTCACCGCCTCCGCCAGGACCGGCCTGCCCCGGCTGAAAAGCCTCCGGCCGCGGTCCTTTCGCGGCTTCCACGCCGGAGCCTGTGCCTTTCGCGGTCGTAACAATCGCATGGACACGTCCCGCCGTGCGTGAGACTCTGACCGTTCGCCTCTACGGAAAGACATGAAATGGCCCTCGATCTGTTTCGTTTCATGTTCGGGACGCTGGCCGCGCGCGCCCTCCTCGCCGTCGCCTGCATGCTGTCGTTGCCGACATTGGCAAGCCCCCCATTCCTTGCGGCACATACTGCCAAGGTCGCGGGCGACATCGTCGATGTCGTCGAGTTCTACAACGCCGGGCTTGAGCACTACTTCCGCTCCGCGGATCCCGCGGAGATCGGCATACTCGACGGTGGCGCATTCGGCGGCGCGTGGAAGCGTACAGGCAGCACGTTTCCGGCATGGGACGTTACCGGCGCGCCAGCAGGCTCCGTACCGGTCTGCCGCTTTTTCGGCACCGATCGCTATCGCGCCAACGGCAGCCGTATCGGTCCCAACAGTCACTTTTACACGGCGGATCCCACCGAATGCGCGTTCGTGAAGATCGCGTTTCAAGCGGTCGCCAGCGATGGCGTTTCCTACCCGGCGTGGACGTTCGAAGCCAACGCGTTTGCGGTCAAGTTGCATGTTGGCGGCACGTGTCCCACCGGAACACAAGCGCTTTACCGTACCTACAACAACGGGGCGCGTGGCGATCCCAACCACCGCTATTCGACGAATGCCGCGCTGCTGCAGGCGATGGCGGGTTGGGTGTTCGAGGGTCTCGTCATGTGCCTGCCGCCCGGGCCTGCGGCCACGGCAGTCGGTGCGCCTACTGGCAACGCGACGAGTGCGACGATTGGCCCGGCCGGTGGCACGGTAAGCACCCCGGACGGCAGGATCACGGTAACCATTCCGGCAGGCGCGTTGACCGCGAACACCGTAATCGGCATCCAGCCACTGACGAACATGGCGCATGGAAAAATCGGCGCCGCCTATCGGCTCACCCCCGAGGGCCAGGCGTTCCTGCAGCCGGTTGTACTCGCGTTCACCTACACCGATCAGGATTTGGCGGGCTCGGCCGTCGAAGTCCTGGGCGCCGCATTTCAATCAGCGGATGGCCTTTGGGCGTGGGCCGGCAGTCCCACCGTCGATTCGACATCGAAAACCGTGCGCGTGAGCACCAGCCATTTCAGCGACTGGTCGGCGGTGAAGGGATTGCAGATCCGCCCGCCGTCGAAAACAGTGCTCGTCAACGGCACGGTGAGTTTGCAGGTAGCGGCCTGCTACGAGCCTGAATATTCGGAGGTCGTGCGGCTTCGTTACGGCTACGAGTGTGACCTCGACACCAGCCTGGTGGCAACGGGGGAAAGCATCGCGTGGTCCGTGAATGGCGTGGTCGGTGGCGGTGGTATCACGGGAACAGTAACGGGCAATGGTAGCGGGCAGGCCACCGCTACCTATAAAGCCCCAGCATTCAAACCCAGTCCCAACACCGTCGCTGTAAGCGCGCAGGTGGAGCAGAAAGTAAAGGGCTTCCTGCTGGTATCGAATATCACGATCGAGGATACCGATGCCTGGATCGGAACCACTTCGTACACAGTCATCGGGCCCGTCACCGTCGGGCAGGTCGTCACCGCGCAGGTGACGTGGACGCTGGACGTTACCCAGGGCCCGGGGATCTTCGTCTATCGCCCGTCCGGCACCGCCAACATCACCGGAACGGGTTGCACCTGGGCACCCGCAAGCGGCGCTATCGCGCGTGCCGATGGGGTCCTGACGCTCGACTATAACGCCAACCCGCCTACCTACCTGGGCAACGGCACGAGCTCGTGGCCCGCCACGCTGAGCTGTACCAATCCGACATTCAGCGTCACCGCGCCCACCGTTGCGCACTTCTTCGCGGGCGTGACCACTGGCGGCGCAGGCGTGTTGGCCCAGGGCGTGATCAATCCGGATGGCAAGACCATCGAAGGAAGTTCCACCGATGGCCCGATCACCTATCGATGGAAGTTCACGCGCAATCCATAAGGCGTTTTGAGCACGGGGCAGAGGGGGTGTGAATGGCGGGGGTTGCACCCAGGTCGTCGTCCGGCCCGGGTATCATTCACCGATCCACCCGCCCCGCCCGCCGCCACCCCACGATGCCCGACCTCCCCACCGGCACAGTCTCGCTGCTCTTCACCGACGTGGAAGGCAGCACCAGGTTGTGGGAAGCGCACGCCACGGCGATGCGCGCGGCGTTGGCACGGCACGACGCGCTGCTGCGCCACTGCATCGACGATCACGACGGTCACGTCTTCAAGACGGGTGGCGACGCGTTCTGCGCGGCGTTTCACACCGCGTCCGATGCGTTGGCTGCGGCACTCGAGGCGCAGCGCGCGCTCCTGCGCGAGCCGTGGCCCGAAGCGGCCAAGCTGCGCGTGCGGATGGCGCTGCACACGGGCGCCGTCGAATTGCGCGACGGCGACTACTTCGGCGCCCCGCTCAATCGCGTGGCGCGTCTGCTGGCCACGGCCCACGGCGGGCAGACGTTGCTATCCGAATCAACGCATGACTTGTGCCGCGACCACCTGCCGCCGCTCGCCAGCGTCAAGGCGCTCGGCGCGCACGGGCTGAAGGACCTGGGGCGCGTGGAACTGGTGTTCCAGGTCTGCCACCCGGACCTGCCGCAAACCTTTCCGCCGCTGCGGTCCCAGGTCGCGCCGGCAGACAAGGACACGCCGTCGATTGCCGTGCTGCCATTCGTCAACATGAGCCGCGACGAGGAAAACGAATATTTCGCCGATGGCCTGTCGGAGGAACTGCTGAACGTTCTGGCCAAGATTCGTGGCCTGCGCGTGGCGTCGCGCACCTCGGCGTTTTCCTTCAAGGGCAAGGATGTCGACATCCCGACCATCGCGCAGAAGCTCAATGTGGCGACGGTGCTGGAAGGCAGCGTGCGCAAATCCGGCAATCGCGTGCGCATCACCGCGCAGTTGATCGAAGTCGCGACCGACTCGCATCTGTGGTCGGAGACCTACGACCGCCAGCTTGACGACATCTTCGCCGTGCAGGACGACATCGCGCAGTCGGTGGTGAAGGAACTGCGTGCGGCGTTGATGGGCGCTCCGTCCGAGGTGGCGGCTGCAACAGCAGCAGTGGCCGACGTGGAAAGGGCAGCCGTCGGACGCGGCCACAGTCCCGAGGCCTTCCAGCTCTACCTGCAGGGCAAGTTCTTCGGCGAGCGCACCACGCAGGCGGACACCGACAAGGCGATCGCGCTGTTCCAGCAGGCCCTGGCCATCGATCCCGATTTTGCGCTGGCGTGGGCGGGGCTGGCGCGCATTCACCAGGTACAGGCGGGGTACGGTTTTGCACCGATCGACAAGGGCTTCGAGCGCGCCCGCGAGGCCGCGCAGCACGCGCTGCGCCTCGCGCCGGACCTGCCTCAAGCCCACATCGAGCTCGGCTTCATTGCCGAGTCCCACGATTGGGATTGGGCCGCAGCCGGTGCGTCGTACCGGCGCGCGCTGGAATTGGCCCCGGGTGACGCCAACGCGTTGCGCGCAGCCGCGGCGCTGGCGCGGATCCTGGGCCAGGAGGGCAAGGCCCGCGATCTGATCGAAAAAGCCATCGCGCTCGATCCGTTGTCGGCGGCAACGCATCGTCAGGCGGCGATGATCTACATGATCGGGGATCACCTGGACGAGGCAGCGACGTCGTTCAGGATGGCGCTCGACATCAGTCCGAACGCCGGCCTGCACCACGCGTTCCTGGCGATCTTGCGACTGATGCAGGGCCACGTCGACGAAGCGCTCGCGCTGGCCGGACAGGAGTCGCACGACGTCTTTCGCAACTTGGCCATGTCGATGATCCAGCACAAGCGGGGCGACGCCAAAGCGTCGGACGCGGCGCTGCAAGCGCTGATCGACGGGTTTGCATGGACCGCCGCCTTCCAGGTGGCCGAAGCCTACGCGTACCGGGGCGAAGTGGACAAGGGCTTCGAATGGCTCGAGATCGCCTATACGCAGCGCGATCCCGGCGTGGTGTACACCGCTGTGGACGGCATCCTGCGGCCGCTGCACGGTGATCCACGTTGGCAACCGTTCGTGCGCAAGCTGGGGCTGGCGTGAACGGTGGGCGCATCGCCGCGTAGCGTTGGCGAAGGCTGGTGCAATGCATCATGGCGAGCCGCGAGGCCCGCCATGATGGATTGGGGATACGCGGCCTGACGGGCCGCTGCACTTCGCCGACTACTTCTTCGGCGCCGGCGCCTGCACGGCGGGCGCTGCCGGCGGCGCGGGGGGCGCGGGCGGTGCATCCGCGTTCCACGTGTCGCGGTAGTACAGCCACTTGCCATCTTTCTTGCGCGACACCGACAGGAACTTGCCCGTCTCGACGACGGCGCCCTTCACCGTCACCTTGTACGTGCCCGATTCCCACCCCGTCTTGCCCGACACACCGACATCGGTCTTGGGGTCGATCGCGAAGACCGCGCCGCCCGCCTTCGCACCCGCGACTTCCTTCGTGAAGAAGTCGAGAATCGCCGCCTTGCCACTCACGGCAGGGGCATTCGGCGGCATTACCAGCGCGTCGTCCGCGTACTGCGCGGTCACGCCCTTCGCATCGCCGCCGTTGAAGGCCTTTCCCCAGGCGAGCGTCTGGGCACGGATAGCGGTTTCATCCGCACTTGCTGCCGCGACGGCAGTGGAAACCATGGCTATCGCGCCGGCCACCGCCACGATGCCGACGGCACGCCACGAATTATTGTTGAAACGAAACATAGGCTATCTCCATATTAAATATTGAACCGTCGGTCACCCGGACCGAGACGG
The DNA here is from genome assembly GCA_031361405.1 of Betaproteobacteria bacterium. Lineage (GTDB taxonomy): Bacteria > Pseudomonadota > Gammaproteobacteria > Burkholderiales > Casimicrobiaceae > VBCG01. The sequence goes on along the minus strand of JANMCS010000217.1, from coordinate 4,704 downwards.
TACCATGCTACAACGGCGCGCACATGATGACACCCACCGGGCCATAGCCTTCAGGAATCCATCCCTGCCCGATCATCTGCGTCCGCACCGTCGCACTCGTGGTGTAACGATGATTGGGCGCAGCGCCCTGCCCGTTGTTGTAGAGCCGATAAACCGGTTGGGTTAACGCCGGGCAATTGCCATTGATATCGGCTTTGGCCATATAGAAAACAACCGCCTCGAACAGCCAATTGGGATTGGCCTGGACGATTGAACATTCCGGCGCATCCGGCGTGTAGAAGTGTGAGCTCTTCGGCGCGAACGTCGTGCTGAAGAAACGACAGACCGATGCCAGCCCCGCCTGCGTGCTGGTGTACACGTTGAACGACCGCCCCGTGCGCGTCCAGCCCACGAACGTGCCGTTGTCGAGCTTCGTGATCTCGACGGCGATGGCCGTGACAAAGTAGTGATCAAATGCGGCGTGATAGTACTCAATGGCCAATGCCGTCGTTGGCGTCGGGGGCGCCGTGGTCACGCCCACGCCACTGAGCTGGATGAATTGCGGACTGCCGACGCCATTGCTCACGATGTTTACCGTGCCTGAGCGATTGCCCGCCACCGTCGGAGAAAATGTCACGGCCGCCGTGCAAAATGATCCCGCGGCAATGAACCCACAACCCGAGGTACTGCCGTTGAAGTCGGCACCGCTGATGGTCATGCTGGACGTGGTCACGCCTTGGCCGCCGACATTGCTGATGGTCACCGTTTGCGCCGCGCTGGTCGTACCGATCGTCTGATTGCCGAACGACAATGCACTCGCCATCGACAGCTGGCCCGGCGCAGCCACCGCCACGGCACTCCCGCTCAGCTGAATGTATTGCGGACTGTACAGGCCGTTGCTTGTAATGACTACGGTACCTGTCCAGTATCCGGCAGCGTGTGGAGTGAACGTGACGGTGCCGGTACAGCTCGCGCCTGGCGCCAGCACCGAACACGCCGTATAGCCAACGAAGTCCACCGTGTTGGTGAGATTGATACTCGAAACAGTGACGGTTGTACCACCAATATTGGTTACAACTATTGTCTGGGGCGCGCTTGCTGTTCCGGCCGGCTGGGTTGGGAACGACAGCGAAGTTATTACGGACAACTGACCAGGTGCCGGCGGCGGTCCGACGACAAGAGGTTGCGAAAAATTGACGTAGTCCCTGACGCTATAGCCGCCATTGGACGGGCCGTTGTCGAATTCGGTGAGCATCATCACCACGGCCCACGATCCGTTTGGCGGGTAACCGAACGCTATCGTTCCGGAAGATATGTTGAAGTAGTAAAAATTTCCGGCAAGCTGACCCAGGCTATGCGTCGCAAGCCTGTATCCAACTTGTACGGAACCGGTGAATGGGGCCGGGAATGCCCACAGTTCCATGCGCAGGGTTCCGGAGGTTCCTCCGTTGGTGAAATTTTCGACCCTGTTTGCAGTCAAGACTGCCGTTGAACCAACGTATGTATAGGAAACACTTCCAACGAATTGAACGTTCGCCGCCCGCACGTCGCCAGCGACGAGCCCGTAGAAGGCAATCAAAACCACGGCTGCCAATTTCAAGCCGTTCATAACAACGCGTGGCATGGCCTCTCCCCAGGACTTGACGCACGATGTCGATCGACGGGGCTCGGTTACCAGTACACCCCACCATCCCTAGTACGCTTCATGGCGGCGTTGTACAAGGTAAATCGTGACTTTGCCCCGCCTTTCGCGAATCGCGCTGCCTGGTCGGGTTTCGCTTGCTTCTGCCAGAAACCTAGACGCTTCCCTGCCGCTCCCGCGCCATCTTCACCAATGCTTCACGCACCACCTTGCCGCCTTCATTGCGCGGCAGCTCGGCAACCGTGATGATGAATTTGGGTGCCCGGCCCTGCAGTTGCGCGCGACAGCCGGTCATGACCGCAGTGATGTCGGTGTGCGGCTGGGCCACCACCGCCGCCCAGATCTTCATCATGCCATCGGCATCGGGCACACCAAACGCTGCGGCGTCGATGATGCCTCGCTGCGCTCGCAATACGTCTTCGATGACCAGCGGACTGATCTTGTCGCCGCCGTTGTTGATGACCTCGGAGGTGCGGCCGGTGATGTCAAGCCGCCCGTCCGCCGATACCGAGCCGGTGTCGCCCGGATAAAACCAGCCGTTGCGAAACGCGGCCGCCGTCGCAATTGGATCGTTGAAGTAGTGGTCGACGCACGTATCGCTGCGGATGCGCACAATACCTTCGACGCCTGCCGGCAACGGCTGGTCGTCGGCATCGACGGCCTGGACTTCCACGTCGGCGTAGACGTGACCAACCGCGGCAGGATGATTGATCAGGTCCTCCATCCGCGCCCCGGCCACGCTGCCGGTTTCCGAGGCGCCGTACGTCGACAGGATGTTGGGACACAGGCGAACGCGGGCTGCCTGCCAGACCGCATGAGGCAGGTGGCTGCCGCCTACTTCGATGATCGCCAGCGAAGGAAACGGACTGGCACCGGCGGGGCGCTCCGCTGCGAGACGTTGCGCCACTGCGGGTGCAATGACGAGATAGTTGACCTGATAGCGCTCAATACACGCGAACAAGTCCTCGGGCGACAGCGTGAAGACCACGAGGCCGCCCTGTCCCAGCACGCGCAGCGTGTCGCGAAATCCATACGCACCCCGCGGTCCCACGGCAAAGATCTGGCGCGATTCGGCCGGCAGCGGTGCATTGCGGGCCTTGACGGCGATTCGGCGCGTCATCAAATCGTGACTGATGCCTATGTGCTTGGGAACCCCGGTGGTGCCCGAGGAATCAAAATAAGCGCATATCGCCGCGCCGTCCTGATGGGAAGGTACGGGCGGGACTTGAGTTTGCGGATCCGGCGCGCGAAACCAGCCTGCATCCACCGCGATCATGCGCAAACCGTCGATGGTGGACACGCCCTCCGGCGCGAAGCACACAGCGCACGCAGCCGACGGATGATTGGTCGTGGCACTGGCCACACCGATGCGTGCCAGGGCCAACGCCAGCGCCAGGTACATGTAGGGCGCCGTGATGCCGATCATCGCGGTTTGACCGGGGCGCAGGCCAAGATCAAGCAGGCGTTGCGCCAGCACGTCGATCGTCCGGTCGAGGTCGCCATAGCCGGCTTCAAAGCCACCCAGTCTGATGACGGCAATCCTCGCCGGATGGAGTTGTGCCTGTTGGCGTAATGGATCGGTGATGTTCATGGCTTTGGAGTGGAGATCAGTGGCAAGCGGGAACGCGACGTTGCGATAAGATGCAACGCGACGGACGCCGCCGCGTTGGTGAGCGCCATTGTCCACGGTCTCCGGATTGCGGACAATGCGCCCGGACGACATTCGAATCCTCGTGCCACTTCAATGCAATCGAAAATGCAACAGGTGATCTTTGCGGTACTGGCAATGCTGGCCATGCCATCCCCGCATGCCCTTGCCCAAACCTATCCCACGCGTCCCATTCACATGGTGGTGGGCGCGCCGGTGGCCTCGGGCATGGATCTCGCCGTCCGCATCCTGGCCGAGCGACTGCGCGAGGATCTCGGGCAGCCGGTGATCGTGGAGAACCGCCCGGGAGCGGACGGCATCATCGCGGCCCGCGCGGTGGCCACGGCGCCGCCCGATGGCTACACGCTGTTGCCGTCCACCAACTCGCAGATGTCGATCAACCCGATCCTCAATCGCAATCTGTCCTACGATCCGCTGCGCGACTTCGAACCCATCGCGATGTTCACGCGCGTGCCGCTGGTGCTGGTGGTGAATGCGTCGCTGCCGGTCAACGCGCTGGCGGAACTGATCGCGTATGCCAAGGCCAATCCGACGGCACTCAACTACGGTTCCGGCTCGAGCGTCTTCATGTTCAGCACGGAGATCTTCAAGAGCCTCGCCGGCATCGAGATGCGTCAGATCCCCTACAGCGGCGTCCCGCCGGTGGTGACGGCATTGCTGGCAGGCGACGTGCAGGTGGGCGTGGTCAATCTGGCGCCCGCGCTGATGCACATCAAGTCGGGCAAGCTGAAACCGCTTGCGGTGATGTACACGTCACGCGAACCATTGCTGCCGGACGTGCCCACGCTCGCGGAAGCGGGCGTGCGCGGCTATGACCTGCTGGTGTGGATCGGGATGTTCGCGCCCGCCGGCACGCCATCGGAAATCGTCACGCGCCTGCATGACGCCATCGTCGCCGCCATCGCGGTGCCGCAGGTGCGGGACAAACTGCTGGCGGCCGGGATGATCCCCACCGCCAGCACGCCGAGCGCGCTGGGCGCCACCGTGCGGCGCGAGCTTGAAGTCTTCGGCACGGTGGCCAAGGCCTTGGGCATATCCGCCCGCTGAATCGTCAAGGCCCGAACATGTTCACCGGAGTCGTGTTGACGAGGCACGTCCAGCACGCGCCGCTGGCCGCCGCATTCGACAGGGTCGAATACGTGTCGAGGTGTGGCGCGGTGGCATCGGCGGCGGCATAACTCGCGGTGCCATTGGCGTGGCGCACCAGCGTGAGGGCACGCACCGGCGCATGCGGCAACGTGCTGAAGTTGAGCCAGTTGAGGTCGTTGCTCAACGCATCGATGTTGCCGCCCGTGTTCAGGATATTGGGCGACTCGACATACATCCCCTGGAACGACTTGCCGGCCGTGGTCCAGCCCTGATTCAGCAACACGTCGTTGAGATCGAGCGTGCCGCTCGCCTTCAGCACGATGCC
>JANMCS010000215.1:0-13533 GCA_031361405.1 Betaproteobacteria bacterium | reverse complement strand
CTGGCTGAAGTCCCCGATCAGGTCGTCGCAATCCTCGATACCGGTCGAGATGCGGATCAGCGAATCGGCGATGCCCATGCCCGCGCGACGTTCGGCGCCCATTTCGTAGAAGATCGTGTGGGCCACGGGAATGGCCAGCGTGCGGTTGTCGCCGAGGTTGGACGACAGGATCACGATCTTCAGCCGATTGAGAAAGTCGAACGGATCGATGCCATCGCGCAATTCGAACGACAGGAGACCGCCGTAGCTGCGGAACAAGCCGCTGGCCAGCGCATGCTGCGGATGCCGTGCCAATCCCGGGTAATACACGTTGGCGATCTGTGGCGACTGCTGCAGCCACTGCGCCAACGCCAGCGCGTTGGCGCAGATGCGCTCCATGCGTAGCGAGAGCGTTTCGGCACCAACTGCGAGGTGATGCGCCTGTTCCGGCGCCAGCGTACCGCCCCAGTCGCGCAGCCCTTTCTTGCGCAACTGCTGCAGGCCCCAGTTGCGCGGCGGCTGGCTCTTGTACGCATCGACGATGTTCGGGAACTTCGTCCAGTCGAATAGACCCGTGTCGGTGACGCTGCCGCCCAGCGCATTGCCGTGGCCGCCGATGTACTTGGTGAGCGCGTTGACGATCAATCCGGCGTGCACATGGCGCGGCTGGAACAGCCATGGCGACGTCATCGTGTTGTCGACCACGTACAGGATGCCGCGCTCGCGGCACAGCGCGCCGATCTTCGCGAGATCGGCCACCTGCACGCGCGGATTGGCGATGGTCTCGACGAAGACGAGGCGCGTGGCGGGCGTCAACGCCGCCGCCACCTGGGCCACGTCGGTGGCATCGACGTAGCTCACCGCGTGGCCATGCGTCTCCAGCGTGCCCAGAAGGCTCGTCGTGTTGCCGAACACAAACTGGCTGGCGACGATATGGTCGCCAGCCTTGAGCAACGCGATCATGATCGCGCCGATCGCCGCCATGCCGGTGGCAAACGTCACGGTGCCCACGCCGCCTTCCATCGCGGTGACCTTCGCTTCCAGCGCGGCGGAAGTGGGATTGCCCTGGCGGCCGTACGCATAGCCCTGCGCCCGCCCCTGGAACACGGCAGCGAGCTCGCGCGAATCGCGGTAGCCGTACGCCACCGAGAGGTGCAGCGGCTTGTGCAAAGCGCCGTGCTCGATCGTGGCGTCGCGGTCGGAATGCAGGATGGCGGTGGTGAAGCCGCGCGGAGGTGTCGGTGTGCTCATGATGTGCTCGGTGTCGATCGCAGCAAACAAAAAACCCGTCGGGCTTCCGCCGAACGGGTTTTGCGGGCCCCACCGGAATGGTCATGGCAGGGACCGGAACTCGCTTTAGCGGAATTTATCAAGCGCCCGCAAGCTGAAGCTTCAAATCGGCGCCATTCGAATCCTAAGCGACTACGCTCCCCGATGTCAAACGCCCGGGCCGCAATGTTCGCCGTTGCGACGCCACACCACGTCGGCCATGCCCGCCTGACCTGCCCCGATCCCGCTGCTCTTGTTGCGCCTCTTTGCCTCGCGCACCGGCATTGCGGACACGGCTTGCATCGGCAACGTGATCACGCACCTTCTGCCACGAATCCGGCCCCCACGTGCGACAGGTCACAGAACGGCTAGTTGCGCGATTGGCCGCAGCGGCACAGCCGCGTCTGGATGATCCTCGCCACGGTGCGGCCGGTGCCGGTGCAGATTTCAAGGTTGCCCTCGATCTGCAGCGGCCCGTTGCGCAGTGGCGTCACGTGCAGTGGCCCATCGCGCGCGGTCAAGGGCTCGACGACACCGCTCGGAGGCTCCCCCGAGGACATGAATCCAGCGGTGACGTGCGAGCCATCACACCATGGCTTGCGTGCTGAATGGCCACAGCGGCACAGCGTGGCGCGGAAACCATCGTCCTCGCCGGCCAGCAAAATCGGTGCATGCAGCGCATAGGGCCCGTTTTCGCGCACCTTCAGCGTATTGACCGGCGGCGCCGACTCGCCGGCGCCGCCGTCGTGACGTTCATAGTGGATAGCGCCACTGGGACAGTTGTGCGCCACCGCCACCAGCGTTGCCACGTCCGTAGTATCGGGAAAAATCCACTCGCCCGCCGTGTTGGCTTTGAAGACGGTGGGCGCTTCCAGCACGCAGTGTCGCGAGTGGATGCAACGCCGTGCCTCGAAGAGCACCGAAGCCGCGGTACCACGCGCCTCTTCCACGACCGCCGCGTCGGCAGCGACAGCCACAGGTGCCGCAACAGGTGCAATCGGTGCCGCATGGACGGGGGCCATCAGCGCCGCTTCGCGGATACGACCCGTCGACAGCGCCGCCAGGCGCTTCTGCTGTTGCGCAAGCGTGGCGATGACGCCATCCCATGTTCCGGGCGTTTCGCCGGCCACCGGCACCACCGGCAGCTCCTCCGCGCGTTTGCGCAACTGACCGAGGCGTTCTGCCATGAATTCCGCGGCGCACCACCCCGGCAGCGTGGTCAAGGTGCGCAGTGGGGTGAAGGTGAGTCCGCCCCGCGGTCCCGCGAGATCGGGGGTCGCCGGACGCGCCGCCAATCCTTGACCCACCGGCACCGTGGCGCGCATCAGCGCGAAGCTGCCGGCCAGCCACACCGCCTTCGCCGCTCGATCGGTCGTCGCGAAGCCTTGCAACAAGCAGCGCAGCGAGGTCGTGTAAAGCGCATTGCCGATATCCAGCCAGCGTGCATTCTCCGGATGGGTGACATGCACCTTGCCATCGGGGGTCGGCGGCGGATTCATCACCGGATTGGTGGCCGCGTCCCATGCCGGTTCGAAGGCGGGGTCGGCAAGCATCGCGGCATCCAGCTCCTCGGCCACGCACGTGAAGCGGCAGAAATGCGAATCGACGGCCTCACTTCCCGCGCCCTCACCCTGCGTCACGATCGTGTCCAGCGCATGCAACGCACTGGCAAGATCGGTCACGATGGTCACGCCGGGCAGCGGAGCCAGCGCCGCGTCCACCTGCAGTGCGGGGTCCCCGATGAAGAGTTCGGTCTCGCCGTGCGCGGCAACAAACGCCTCCAGGGCGTCGCGCAACGTTTGATAAAGCTCGCCCACCGTGGCGTAGTCACGCGCGCCAGGGCTGAGGCGGCCGGGCGGGGCGCTCCGGCGATACTGTTTTGGCGGTTCGAACCCTGCCGCATCATCCATCGCGGCCGTATGGGGGCGTTCCAGAAACTGGAAGTGGGCAATCGTCTCCTGCGAAAAGGGCTGCAGGCGGATCACGAAGTCTGCTGGATAAGGCCCCGACTGGATCGGAAACGGCGGACGGTTGAAGTGTGCCGGCGAGCCCAGCGCATTCATGAGGTTGCCCACGAGACACAGATGTGTCATTTCCTCCAAAGCTATGGCGGTGATGATGCGCCGCCAGCCCCCGGCCAGCCGCGCCTGTTCCTCACTCCAGCGCGCGTCACCCGATTTGACGCTGAATGCCGCGTAGAGATAGCAGCACATCAGGTTGTGCTCGATTTCGGCGGCTTCGTGGAGCCAGTAGAGCAATTGCTCGCGGCTTGGCGGTGATGGTGTTGCCGTCGATGGGGCTGCCAAAGTATTCATGTCATTTCCGCGTGGTGTCTGCTCGTCCTCCACGACGCCGATCGGCTTCCGCAGGTACCGCTACCCCGGCTGCTTCTCTTCCTCAAGGAGATCCTTCTCCGCCTGCCCGCGCGCCTCGTTGCGCTCGACGGCAAGATGCGACAGGTAGTCGGCGGTGATGTCACCGGTGATGTAGTGTCCGTCGAAACACGACGCTTCGAAATTCTTCAGCGCAGGATTGGCGAGCCGCACCGCATCCTTCAACGCTTCCAGGTCCTGATAGATCAGGAGATCGGCGCCGATTTCGCGCGCGACTTCGGCCTCGGTGCGGCCGGTGGCCACCAGCTCTTCCTGGTTCGGCATGTCGATGCCGTACACATTGGGATAGCGCACCGGCGGACTGGCGGAGGCGAAGTACACTTTTTTTGCGCCCGCATCGCGCGCCATCATCACGATCTCGCGCGACGTGGTGCCGCGCACGATCGAATCGTCGACCAGCAGCACGACCCTGTCCTTGAACTCGATGCCGACCGGATTCAACTTCTGGCGCACGCTCTTCTTGCGCATCGCCTGCCCCGGCATGATGAAGGTGCGGCCGATATAGCGATTCTTGACGAAGCCCTCGCGGTACTTGATGCCCAGCCGATTGGCCAGCTCCAGTGCCGACGGCCGGCTGGAATCGGGAATGGGGATGACCACGTCGATGTCCTGGGCCTCGGGCATCCTGCGAATCTTCTCCGCCAGTGCGCCGCCCATGTTGAGGCGCGTTTCGTAGACCGACGTGCCATCGATCACCGAATCCGGACGCGCAAGGTAGACGAATTCGAAGATGCACGGATTGAGCGAGGGGTTCTCCGCGCATTGCCGCGCATGAAACGCGCCCGTGTTGTCGACGAAAACGGCTTCGCCGGGCGCCACGTCGCGCAGCACCTTGAACCCCAGCGGCTCGATGGCCACCGATTCGGACGCCACCACATATTCGGTGCCGCCCATCTGCTCGTTCTTGCCGATGATGAGCGGTCGGATGCCGTAAGGATCACGGAACGCCAGCATGCCGTAGCCGGCGATCATCGCCACCACCGCATATGCGCCACGGCAACGCTTGTGCACGCCGGCCACCGCGCGAAAGATGGCATCGTGGTCGAGGCGGTGATGCTGCGCGGCGCGCTCCAGCTCCAACGCCAGCACGTTCAGCAGCACCTCGCTGTCGGAATTGGTGTTGACATGCCGGAAATCGAGTTCCCACAGCTCGCGCTTCAGCGCCTCGCTGTTGGTGAGATTGCCATTGTGACCCAGCGTGACGCCGAACGGCGAGTTGACGTAGAACGGCTGCGACTCGAGATCCGAGAAGGCGGAGCCGGCCGTGGGATAACGGCAATGACCGATGCCGGCCGAGCCCATCAGGTCGCGCATGTTGCGCGTGCGGAAGACGCTCTGCACCAGCCCCGGGCCCTTGTACATGTGGAAGATCGGACCTTCGCTGGTCACGATGCCCGCAGCATCCTGCCCGCGATGCTGCAGCAGCAGCAGCCCGTCATACAGAAGCTGGTTGACGGGCGTATGCGCGACAACGCCGACGATTCCACACATGGGGTGACTAAACCTTCCGGTCAGCGGGCGAGACAGGCAAATGGCGGCCGTCGCGGGAAAAATCAAGCCGTTCCGACCACTCGGGGGGCAACCACGGTTTAAGCGACAAGGCCAACCCGGCAAGTTCCGGGGCAAGTAGCGAATTCTGCCACCAATCGTGTCGTGGCAGGGTGGTCAGGCCGGCGACCAGCATCAGCGCGAGCACGACTACAACACCGCGCACCATGCCGAAGAGTGCGCCCAGGAACCGGTCGAGAAAACCCATTCCCGACTTGTGGAGCAAATCGCGCAGCGGCCACGCAATCAGCGCGCCCAGCAACAGCGCCGCGATGATGATGGCGCCGAAGGCGATCAGGTAGCGCAGCGTGGGATTGCCCGCGAAGTCGGGCAGCATGTTGCCAAGGCGCGGCGACAGCGTCATCGCGGCAACGAAACCCAGCACCCACGAGAAGAGCGCGATCACCTGGCGTGTGAAGCCGCGAAAGTACGCGAAGACCACGGACAGGACGAACAGCGCGACGATCGCCCAGTCGAATCCGCTCATCGCGTGGCTGCCCGCGCCTACCTGGCGGGCGCCACGATGCCGCTGTAGCCGTCGCCCTTCAGCTTGTCGCGTACAGCGCCGGCCGCATCGCGCGTGGCGAACGGTCCGACCCGCACCCGCCACAATTTAGTGCCTGACGACGTGGTGAGCGGCTCTGTATACGCCGCATAGCCCGCCTTTTTCAATTTGTTGGACAGCGAGTTGGCACCCTTGTCGTCGGAGAACGCCGCCAACTGCACCGAAAAGCCGGAAGCATCGGCTGCGGGCTTGGCCGCATCCTTCGCTGCTTCGGTTTTTACCTGTTCCGGTTTCACCGCTTCAGCCTTTGCGGGCTCGGGCCTGGTCGATTCAGCCTTCGGCCCCTCGGCCTTCGGCGGTTGCGCAGTGGCCGCGGGGGGCGCGGACACCGCAGGCGCTTTCATCACCGGCGGCGTAACCGCGGTAGGTGCCTTGGCGGACGGCAACAGGACCTTCTGCTCGGCGTCGGCCAGCGATCGCTTCGGCGGCGCGGTGGCCGCATCGGCGGCGGCAGGCGCCGCGACGGTGCCGGACGACAGCGGCGGTGCATTGGCGGGGGCTGGAACGGGAGACGACGACGGAGCCGGCTCGGACGCGGCAGGCTCGGCCTTCATCGGCTCGGCCTTGGGCGCGTCCTGTTTCGGCGATTCAACGCGCGCAGGTTCACCTCTGGCGGGCGCCTTGGCTGCGTCGCTGCCACTCCTGGCGCTCAGCTTGTTGACGAATTTGCCGTTGTCGACCGGCGGGATCTTGACCGACACATCCTCGCCGAGCGGCTTGGGTTCGCTTTCGAGCAGCATCGGCACGAACACGGCGGCGGAAAGCGCCAGCACGATCGCACCCACGAGCCGACGCCGCGCGCGGCGGCGAAGGTCGTCGACATTCACATCGGAAGGTTGTGCCATCGGCCTTGTGCTGACGAAGGAATGATTACGCGCGCGCCAGGGCAAATTTGGCCGCAGCCACGGTCAGGAACGACCCGAACACCACGATTCTATCAGCCTCGCCCGCATCGGCCCGCGCCGCCGCCACAGCTTCCTCCATCACCTCAAAGGTGCGCACCTCGCCTGGTGCGACGCCGGCCTGCAGGAGGGCGTCGCGCATCTGTGTCGCCGTGGCGCCGCGCGGCCCGGGCAGCGACGCCACGTACCAGTGGTCGACGCGTGCACGGATCCCCGCGATCACGCACGCGATGTCCTTGTCAGCCAGCATGCCGCACACGGCAAAGGTTTCCGGGTGATACCCCATGTCGCCGAGTGCTTCGGCCAGCGCCCGCGCCGCGTGCGGATTGTGCGCGACATCGAGCACGATCGTCGGCCGTCCCGCGAGCACTTCAAAGCGCCCCGGCAGCACGACGTTGAGCAACCCGTCGCGCAGCGCGCCGGCGCTTACCGGCAGTCGGTGGTGCAGCAGGTCGAGCGTTGCCAGCACGACCGCGGCGTTGCCGAGCTGATACCTGCCACGCAATGCGGGATACGGCAGGCCGAAGCGCTCGCGCTGTCCGCGGTAGCGCCATTGCGTGCCTTCCGCGACATGGTCGAAGTCGCGTCCCGCCACGTGCAGGATTGCGCCCTCGGCAGCAGCCACGGCCACCACGGAGGCCGGAGGATCGCGATCGCCGCACACCGCCGGCTTGCCACGACGGAAGATGCCCGCTTTCTCGCGGCCGATGCTCTCGCGTTCAAAACCCAGATACTCGACGTGATCGATGTCAACACTCGTGAGCACGGCCACATCGGCATCGATGATATTCACCGCATCAAGCCGCCCGCCGAGGCCCACTTCGAGCACCAGCGCCTCGAGTCCGGCGCGCGCAAAGAGCCACAGCGCGGCAAGCGTGCCGAACTCGAAGTATGTGAGCAGGATGCGCTGGCCCTGGGCATCGGTGGTCGCGCGCCGCGCGTCTTCGACGGCACCGAAGGCATCGAGCAGTTCGGCATCGGTGGCCTCGACGCCGTTCACGCGGACACGCTCGTGATACCGCAACAGATGCGGCGACGTGTAAAGCCCCACGCGATACCCGGCGCTACGCAGGATCGCCTCGAGCATCGCGCACGTCGAACCCTTGCCGTTGGTGCCGGTGACGGTGACGACCGGGCAGGTGATCGTCGCGTCAAGCCGCGCGGCGACGGCGCGCACGCGACTCAAACCGAGCGCGATCGCCTTGGGATGCAGCGTTTCGAGGTAGGCGAGCCAAGCGGCGACCGTGGCAGGTCGAGTCATGGGCACGCTCCGGGCACTCCGGAATTGTCGCGCGGCATGCGACCTGCCACGCGCTGGGGCCGCGTCAAGCCGCCGGAGCGGGCTGCCGCGTCAGCAACGCAAGCAGCTGGGCCAGTTCGTCGCGCAGCTGGCGGCGATCGATGATGAGGTCGAGCGCGCCCTTTTCCATCAGGAAGTCGGCGCGCTGGAAGCCTTCCGGCAATTTTTCGCGCACCGTCTGCTCGATCACGCGCGGACCGGCGAAGCCGATCAGCGCGCCCGGCTCGGCAATCACGATGTCCGCGACAAAGGCAAACGACGCGGACACCCCGCCCATCGTCGGGTCGGTCAGTATCGAGATGAACGGCAGCTTCGCCTTGTTCAATTCCTGCAGCACGGCCGTGGTCTTGGCCATCTGGAACAGCGAGTTGACCCCTTCCTGCATCCGCGCGCCACCGGAGGCCGACACGCACACGAAGGGGATGCGGTTTTCGTACGCCACGCGCACGCCGCGCACCATGCGCTCGCCGACCACCGATCCCATCGAGCCGCCCATGAAACCGAAATCGAACGCCGCCAGCACCAGCGGCACGCTCTTCACGCTGCCCTGCATCACGATCAGCGCGTCGGTTTCACCGGTTTCCTCCAGCGCTGCGGCCAGGCGATCCGGATATTTCTTCTGGTCCTTGAACTTGAGGCTGTCGATCGGCACGACTTCGGATCCGATCTCGAAGCGGCCTTCCGGATCGAGCAACTGTTCGATCCGCTCGCGCGCCGGCACGCGCGAGTGGTGCCCGCACTTGGGACAGACATGGAGATTGTTTTCGAGATCGGCGCGATAGAGCACCGTCTCGCACGATACGCACTTGACCCAGAGGCCCTCGGGCACCGGCGTGCGTCGGTCGCCCGGCGTACGCTTGATGCGGGGTGGCAGCAGCTTCTGCAACCAGCTCATTTCAAACCCCTCCGCGCGCAGGGGCCGGACCGGCCGGCATCGCATCGAGCGCGTGGCGAATGGTACCAAGCCATGCCCCGGCGCGGGAAGCGGCATCCGCAGGCGCGCCGCTTTCGATTTCCTGGATGATCCGGCTGCCGATGATCACCGCGTCGGCGTGCGCAGCGATGGCCACGGCGCTGGCCGCATCGCGGATGCCGAAGCCCACACCCACGGGCAGCGCCACGTGGCGGCGGATTTCCTCGAGCTTGCGGGCCACGTCGGTGGTATCGAGGTTGCCCGCGCCAGTGACCCCTTTCAACGAAACGTAGTAGACGTAACCACGCGCGACGCCCGCCACCAGTTCGATGCGGGCCTCGGGCGTGGTGGGCGAAATCAGGAAGATGGGCGCGATCGCATGCGCGGCCATCAGCGCGGCGAACTCGGTGGCCTCCTCCGGCGGATAGTCGACGACCAGCACGCCATCCACCCCCGCGACTTGCGCGCGGGCGGCGAACGCGGCCGTGCCCATCGCCTCGATGGGATTGGCGTAGCCCATCAGCACCACGGGCGTGGTCGTGTCGGCGATGCGGAATTGCGCCACCACGTCCAGCACATCGTCCAAGCCCACACCCTGCGCCAATGCGCGCTCCGATGCCCGCTGGACCACGGGACCATCGGCCATCGGGTCGGAAAACGGCACGCCGAGCTCGATGATGTCGCCGCCTGCCGCGACCATGGCGACCATGATCGGCAGCGTGGCGGCCAGCGACGGATCACCGGTGGTCACATAGGGAATGAGCGCCTTGCGACCCTCGGCTTTGAGCCGCGCGAACGTGGCGTCGATGCGGCTCAAGACAGCTTCGCGTTCTTGAGGGCGTCGCGCTCGGCGACCGTGTTCATGTCCTTGTCGCCGCGACCCGAGAGGTTGACGAGCAGGATCTCGTCCTTGCGCATCGTGGGCGCCAGCTTGGTGGCATAAGCCAGCGCGTGCGCCGATTCGAGTGCGGGGATGATGCCTTCGATGCGGCAGCATTGGTGAAACGCGGCCAGCGCCTCGTCGTCGTCGACGGCCACGTATTCGGCGCGCTTCTCATCCTTCAACCACGCATGCTCGGGACCCACGCCCGGATAGTCGAGCCCTGCCGACACCGAATGCGTCTCGGTGATCTGGCCGTTGGCGTCCTGCAGCAGATACGTGCGGTTGCCGTGCAGCACGCCGGGACGCCCCGCCGACAGCGACGCCGAGTGGCGGCCGCTGGCGATGCCCTCGCCGCCCGCTTCGACACCGATCAAGCGCACGTTGTCGAAGCCGAGGTATGGATAGAAGATGCCCATCGCATTGCTGCCGCCGCCGACACACGCAATCACCACATCGGGTTGGCGCCCGGCATAGGCGGGCATCTGCACGACGCATTCGTCACCGATCACGCGCTGGAAATCGCGCACCATCATCGGATACGGATGCGGGCCGGCGACGGTGCCGATGATGTAGAACGTGTTCTCGATGTTGGTGACCCAGTCGCGCATCGCTTCGTTCAGCGCGTCCTTCAGCGTCTTCGAGCCCGATTCCACCGGCACCACTGTCGCACCGAGCAGGTTCATCCGGTAGACGTTCTGCGCCTGGCGCTTGACGTCCTCCGAGCCCATGTAGACGATGCATTCCATGCCGTAGCGCGCCGCGATCGTGGCCGTGGCCACGCCATGCTGCCCCGCGCCGGTTTCGGCGATCACGCGCGGCTTGCCGAGGCGACGCGCCAGCAGCGCCTGCCCGATCACGTTGTTGATCTTGTGCGCGCCGGTGTGATTCAAGTCCTCGCGCTTCAGCCAGATCTGGGCGCCGCCCAGTTCACGTGACCAGCGCTCGGCGTGATACACGGGCGACGGCCGGCCCACGTAATGTTTCAGTTCGCGCTCGAACTCGGCGCGGAACGCGGGATCGTGCTGGTAGCGCGCGTAGTGTTCCTTCAGTTCTTCGAGCGCGCGGATCAGCGTTTCGGCGACGAACACGCCACCATAAGGGCCGAAATGACCACGGGCATCCGGCAACTCAGTTTCCAGCTTTACCATCGGCATCGCGAACTCCAAGCATGAATGCGTTGATGCGAGCAGCGTCCTTCAAACCACGGCGCGTTTTGCCGTCCGGGTCGCGCTCCTCGACACCGCTCGAAACGTCCACCGCCCACGGCTGCACGGCGCGAATGGCGGCCACCACATTGTCGGCATCGAGGCCTCCGGAAAGGATGGCCGGCGCCGGCAGCCTGGCCTGCACCGCCGGCGACAACCGGGACCAGTCGAATGCCCGTCCGGTGCCGCCAGGCAGATCGCCCGGCCAGAACGAATCGAAGATGAAGCCGCTGGCATCGTCGTAGAGTGCCGCGAATTCTACCAAATCGACCCCGTCCTTCATGTGGATCGCCTTGAGATAGGGCCGCCCCGACGCGCGACACAGCGCGGGTGCTTCGGCACCATGGAATTGCAGTACATCGAGCGGCACGGCATCGAGTATCGCACGCACGTCGGCCTCCGTCGGGTCGACGAAGAGGCCGACGCGGGTGACAAAGGGCGGCAATGCAGCGGCGATCACGCGCGCCTGTCCAACCTCGACAAAGCGCGGCGTGCCTGGCCAGAACACGAGGCCGATCGCATCGGCACCGGCGCGCGCCGCGGCCAGCCCATCGGCCACGCGCGTGATGCCGCAGATCTTGACGCGCGTGCGCACGCCGTTCATGCGGACACCTGCACGGTGCGCACCGTCGGTGGCAACGCGAAGCGCGCGTCGTAATCGGCCCCGGCGAAATAAAGTCCATCCGCCGCGAAGGTGGGTGGCGCGCGCGTGCGGTCGCGCGCGGCAAGCAGCGTGCGCATCGACGCGGGCGACTCGCGCCCCGCGCCGACGTAGACCAGTGCGCCCACGATGTTGCGGATCATGTGATGGAGAAAGGCATTGGCCGAGAAGTCGAAACGTAGCAGGTCGCCCGTGCGGGTGATGTCCGCGCGTAACATCGTTTTCACCGGCGATTTCGCCTGGCATTCAGACGCCCGGAACGACGAGAAATCGTGGGTGCCGACAAGATTCGCGGCCCCGGCGCGCATGGCGTCGAGGTCGAGCGGCAAATGGTACCAGCCCGTGCGCCCGGCATTGAGGCCGGGGCGCTGCGCGCGATTCACCAACAGGTAGGTGTAGTGCCGCGCCATGGCGGCGAAGCGCGCATGAAATTCAGGAGGCACGCCTTGCGCCCACAGCATTGCCGCGGATGCCGGAAGGTGCGCGTTCACACCACGCGTCCACGCGGTGAGCGGGCGCACGACGTCCGTATCGAAATGGGCGATCTGCGACACCGCGTGCACGCCCGCATCGGTGCGCCCCGCCGCGACCACGCCCACCGGATGGTCCGCGATTGCCGCCACCGCGCGTTCCAGTGCGTCCTGCACGCCGCAGCCGGACGGCTGCGACTGGAAGCCGCAGAAGGCGCTGCCCGCGTATTCAACGGCAAACGCGATTCGCATCAGGGATCACCGGCGGCATGGACACGATCAAGGGGATGGAACCAAAGACAACGGGCGGCGGATCATCGATCCGTCGCCCGTTCGATACTACGCGAGTGCCGTGGTCAGGCGAGCCTGGCCAGCAACGACTTGGCTTCCACCTTCTGCTGGTCGTCGCCCTCGTGCAGCACTTCCTGCAGAATTTCGCGCGCGCCCTCGACGTCGCCCATTTCCTGGTACGCCTTGGCCAGGTCGAGCTTGGTGGCCGCATCGTGCCATTGCCCGTCGAGCACCGACGGCGTCGGGTCCTCGAACGTGGTGCGTTCCGGATCGAAGGACAGGTCGAGCTTGTCGAGTTCCATCGCCGCCACAGGACGCGTGAGCGCCGACGATGCAGGCGTTGCCGCGACCGTTGCCGCCTCGAGCACCGGCTCCATGTGCGCCTTGCCCATCGGGGCCGGCTTGTCGGCATCGTCGAGCTTGAAATCGAGATCGAAACGGTTGGACTCGACCACCTTGTCCTTGGTGTGATCGATGGTTTGCGTCACGGACGACGTGTATGACTCGATCCCGGATTGAGCCGCGATCGCCGCGCCGGCAATGGCCGCGCCGGCAACGCCACCAGCACCCATGCCTGGCGCATGCGTCTTGTCGATCGCGGCATCACCGGCGTGCGTCGTGGCCTTGGCCGTGCGTTCCAGCTCGGACTGCGCGCCGGCCAGGATGTCCGCCGGCGACTTCGACCTGCCCGACGACGGCGAGATCGAGATTTCCTCATCCATCTGGAAATCAAGGCCCGTATCAGCCGCTGCCGCGCGCCGTCCCGCATCGACCTTGCCGGCATCACCGGCGAAATTCATCGCGCCTGCGCCTGCCGCTGCCACCGGTATTCCGCCTTCACCGAACATCGGATTGTTGGGGTCGAGCTGCCGGCCCAGTGCCACGGCCTTCTGCCACACCTCGCCCTGGCCGCTGGTGACCGAATACAGTTCCGACGCGACGGTTTCAAATGCCGACGGCTTGTTGTGTTGCGCGTGGATCTCCAGCAGCTTGAGATAGATTTCCTGGCGCTGCGGATCCTTCTTCAACGCGTCCTTCAGGATCTCCTCCGCCTGCGCATCGCGACCGTAGGCGAGATACACCTCAGCCTCGGCGATCGGATCCACTTCATCCGTGTCGATGTTGCCAAGACCTTCGCGGCTGAAGTCGCTGGC
>JANMCS010000189.1:0-4794 GCA_031361405.1 Betaproteobacteria bacterium | reverse complement strand
CGCGACCCGCGCGAGGCTGAAGCCTCGCCTACAGGGGCCGGGGTCATGAATCCACTTCCGGTATCCACCAAATCACGCAGATGACGATAGCCTTTGTCGGCAAACGCAAAACTCGGCGCGACGGTCGGATCCTGCTCCGCTTCGACGACCAGCCAACCCTGGTAACCATGCACGCGCAGTTGCTCGATCAGCGGCGCAAACGCAATGGCACCATCGCCCGGCACCGTGAACGCGCCGTTGATCACGGCCTCAAGAAAACTCCAGTTGCGATTGCGCGCCATCCGGATCACGTCGGGCCGCACATCCTTGCAATGCACGTGGCACACGCGGTCGATATGCTTCGCGAGCATCGTGGCCGCATCGCCGCCCGCAAACGTCATGTGCCCGGTGTCAAACAGCAGTCCGACGTCCGGCCCCGTGTGCGCCATCAGCGTATCCACATCCACCGGCGTCTCCACATACGCGCCCATGTGATGGTGGTAGGCGAGACGCACACCATGGGCGAGCGTGTGGCGCGCGAACGCATTCAGCCGCTCACCATAGGCCACCCACTGCTCGGGCCGGAAAAAACGCGGACGCATGTACAGTGGCTGCGACCCGCCCTGAATGCTGTCGGCCACTTCGCCATACACCATGACCTTGGCGCCGTTGTCAGCCAGCAACTGCAGGTGCGGTTCCACCGCGGCGATTTCGTCATCGACCGTGCCGCGCGCCAGGCGCCCGGAGTACCAGCCCGAAACGAGTTCGAGTCCGTGCGCGCCCAGCACCTTGCGCAGCGCGTTCGACTCGCGCGGAAACTTGTTGCCCAGTTCGAACCCCTGGTAGCCGATCGTCTTGCCTTCGCCCAACGCGACCTCGAGCGGCGTTTCGCCGCCAAGCGACGGCAGGTCGTCGTTGCTCCACGAAATGGGATTGATGCCGATCTTGACGTCGAAGGTGCGGCTCATGGCGTCTGCTTCCGTTTGTCCTGTTCGTAACGCGCGCGCGCTTCCATCACTTGCGCGCGATCGGAAACTTCCGGCACCGCGACTTCCCACCAGCAACCGCCTTCGGCCGTGGTGTGCGCAGGATCGGTGTCGATGCAGATCACGTAGGTGCGTGACGCCGCGCGCGCGCGCGCCAGCGCGGCTTCCAGCGCGGACACGCCATCCACATGTTCGGCCAACGCGCCCATCGACCGTGCATGCGCGGCAAAGTCGATCGCCGGCGCGCCATCAGGTCCCTGCACGCAATCGTCGAACTGGTTGTTGAACGGTTCGCCGCCGCATGCCTGTTGCAGGCGATTGATGCAGCCGTAGCCGCGGTTGTCGAGCACGACGACGATCAGCTTCTTGCCCAGCATCACCGACGTGGCGATTTCGGCGTTGAGCATCAGGTAGCTGCCGTCGCCCACCATCACGATCACGTCGCGCTCGGGCCGCGCCATCTTCACGCCCAGGCCCCCCGCAATCTCGTAGCCCATGCACGAGTAGCCATATTCCATGTGATAGCCGCCCGGCGTCGCCGTGCGCCACAGCTTGTGCAATTCGGCCGGCAGCGTGCCGGCCGCGCAGACGACGATGTCGTCGCGTGCGGAGTTGGCCGTCGAACGCTGGATTGCGCCGATCACGTCGCCTTCGTAGGGCAGCGCTACCTCGCGCCGCGCCGTGATACGCGCGACGTCGTTGCGCCAGCCGTCCGCGGCCGTGTGCGCGCGTTGCGTCCACGCCGCGTCTGCGCGCCACAGCGGCAACGCTGACGACAATGCGTCCAACCCGGCGCCAGCGTCAGCCAGCAGCTCAACGCCGTGCCATTTGCGCGTGTCGAACGCGTTGACGTTGAGATTGATGAGGCGCGCCTGCGCGAACAGCGAATGCGAGCCCGTGGTGAAGTCGGAAAGGCGCGTACCCACCGCGATGACCACGTCGGCGGCGGCCGCCAGCGCATTGGCCGCGGGCGCGCCGGTGACACCGATGGCACCCAGCTGCAGCGGGTGATCCCACGCCAGCGCACCCTTGCCGGCTTGGGTTTCGGTGATTGGAACACCATGAAGTTCGGCAAATTTCTTCAAGGCCTCGGTGGCAAGGCCATACAACGTGCCGCCGCCCACGACCAGCAATGGCCGCTTTGCATCGCGTAGCAACGCAACTGCCGCCTTCAACTGCGCGTCAAGTGGCATGGGCGCCGTCCAGACAATCGGCAACGGCGAAAAGAACGCCTCGGGATAGTCGAAGGCCACCGTCTGCACGTCCTGCGGCAGCGCCAGCGTGACCGGGCCACACTGCGCGGGATCGGTGAGCACGCGCACCGCCTGCGGCAACGCGGCGAGCAATTGCGCCGGATGCACGATGCGATCGAAGTAGCGCGACACGGGCCGCAGGCAATCGTTGGCCGTGATGGTGCCGTTCTCGAAGTCCTCGACCTGCTGCAGCACCGGGTCGGGCGCACGCGACACGAACGTGTCCCCCGGCAACAGCAACAGTGGCAATCGATTGACATGCGCCACCGCGGCCGCGGTGACGAGGTTGGTGGCGCCAGGGCCGATCGACGTGGTGCAGGCCATCATCCGCCGCCGGAAATGCGCCTTGCCATATGCGATGGCCGCGTGCGCCATCGCCTGTTCGTTGTGTGCCCGATAGGTGGGTAACGCCGCGCGATGCCGGTACAACGCCTCGCCCATGCCGGCCACGTTGCCGTGACCGAAGATGGCGAATACGCCGCTGCAGAGCGCACCGTCAACGCCGGCGGCATCCGGGGCGCGCAGTGCGGCCAGGAAACGCACCAGCGCCTGCGCCATCGTAAGCCGCACGGTAGTGCCTGATGAACTGCCGTCGCGCTGCGCGCTTCGGCGTTCGTCCTCGGGGCGTACTGGCGCACTCATTATGGCGACCGCCCCACGTGCACCTGGGCGCGCGCCGCGCGCCACAGTGCGATCAATTGTTCATACGACGCACGCACCTGACGCTGCAGTTCGGCGTCGTCGATTTCATTGGCCAGCCACGCGCGACTCGGTTCCTGAAAGATCGTGCGGCCCACCGCGAAGCCGCGGCAGGTGGCGCTGCGCGCCGCATCGCGAAAGCCCGCGGCCAGCACGTCGATGGCGGCGTTCAGTCCCAGCAGCACGACACCGCGGCAATGCGGATCGCGCTCGGCGATCAACGCATCCACCGCCTGCCACTGCGCCGGACTCATCGGCTCGAGCTTCCACCACTCCGGATGGATGCCGAGGTTGTAGATGCGTTGCATCGAGCGCAGCACCGTGTCGTCCGCGCGCGGCAAGTGTCGCGGCGGAATGATCTCCAGCAGCAGTTCGTGGCCGCTGGCCTGGCACGCATCGTAGAGCGTGCGCATCTGTGCTTCCTGCTCCAGCCGATGCTCGACGGCGTCGTCCGGGTGGTAATAGACAAGGCACTTGGCGATGTGCTCCAGCGGCCAGTTGAGCAGCGTGGTGCCGACCGAGCGGCCACGATCGAAGACCACCGGATTGGATCCCGGCAGTTCGACGGCGCGCCCGATCCACCATCCGCGACCAGTGGCGGCATTGAGCGCGTCCTGGCCATACCGGTCGTCGCACAAGATGCCGGTGCTGCCGGCAATGCACAGCGCCGCTTCGGTGGCAACCACGGCGTCGACGAACAATTGCTTCAACTTGGGTAACCGTGATTCATCGACGCCGCCCTTCTGCGCGAGATCGAAGAACGGGTTGCGATGATCGAAGGCGAATGCAAAGACTTCGTCGAAGCGCGTACGCGGCGCAGTGACGCGATGCAGCCGCGTGAGCGTGGCATCCTGGTCGGGCCGCGGGATGGCCGCGGCGTTGGCCAGGAAGTAGTCGAGTTCCACGCGCGTGGGCATCGCCGGCGCGCAGCCATGGCGCGACACCACCAGCGCGCCGCACGCATTGGCATACCGAGCACAGTGGTCGTAGTCCTCGCCGCGCACCCAGCCGGACAGGAAGCCCGCCGAAAAAGCGTCGCCGGCGCCCAGCACGTTGAGCACTTCCACTTCGACGCCGCGCCCGTTGAACGCGTCGTCGAGCGAGGCAGGAATGGCGCCGTCGATCACCGCGCACCCCATCGCGCCGCGCTTGACCACCAGCACCGCCGGCGACACTGCCCGCACCGCGCGCAGCGACGCCAGGATGTCGGTGCTGCCGCCCGCGATGTTGAACTCCTCGATCGTGCCGATCACGAGGTCGAACCTGGGCAGGATGCGCTTGATGTGCGCGGTGACGTTTTCGGCCTGCACATAGCGCGTTTCGCCGTCGCCGCGCTTGGTGAGCCCCCACAGCACCGGCCGGTAGTCGATGTCGAGGATGGTGCGCACGTTGTTCTTGCGTGCGCGGTCGAGCGCCTGGTTGCTGATGGCCGAGATGTATTCGGTGGAAAAGTGCGTGCCGGTGATCAACAACGCGCGGCTGCTGGCGATATAGGCTTCAGCGATGTCCGCATCGGCAATGGCCATGTCGGCGCAGTTTTCGCGCAGAAAGATCAGCGGAAAGGACTCGCGGTCCTTGATGCCCAGCACGACGGCGCCGGTGAGTCGCGCCGGATCGATGCCCACGTGGCTGACATCGCAGCCTTCGCGCGCGATGGTCTCGGTGAGGAAACGGCCGAGCGCGTCGTCGCCCACGCGCGAGATCAGGCCGGCCTTGAGTCCCAGCCGGGCGCAGCCGAACGCGGTGTTGGCCGACGAGCCGCCCAGGTATTTGGCGAAGCTCGCCACATCCTCCAGCCGGGCGCCGATCTGCTGCGCGTAGAAATCGACCGCGAAACGGCCGAGACAGATGACGTCGAGCGCGCGGCCCGGCGCGAA
>JANMCS010000177.1:0-1711 GCA_031361405.1 Betaproteobacteria bacterium | reverse complement strand
CAGTGGATGGCCATGACCGAGCACGATGGCAACCCCCGTCAGGGCAAGCAGGATGCCGACGACACGATGCCGCGTGAGCGGCTCGTGCAGAAACAGCGCAGCACCAAGCAACGTGGCGACCGGGTTGAAGGCCATGATCAGCGATCCACGCGAGGCCGGCACCCGTTCCAGGCCGAACATGAACAGCAGGTTGTACGCGGCCACACCGGTCAGTCCCAATAGCGTGACACCGAGCCATTGCTGTCGCGACAGTGTGGGCAATCCTCCTTCGAGCCGCCACGACAGCGCGAGGAGCGCGACGGAGGCCACGAGATAGCGCCACAGCGCCCCGGTCGGCGCGGGCATTTCGGCGGCCGCCACCCGCCCGGCAATGAAGGTGCCGCCCCAGATGAACGCCACGAGCACCAGCTTGCCGTAGACCGACCTTGGTGCCGCAGGCATCGTCATCGGCGCTCGTCCAACGCGAGTTTGGCCGCGATGGCCGCGAACGTTCCACCCATGATCCACCGCTGCGCCTTCGCCCACATGGGCCGCTCTGCCAGCCAGCGCGCCGCGCGCGCGGCGAGCAGTACGAACATGAGGTCACCCACGATGGCGATCACGATCTGCACGGCGCCCAGCAGCAGCGATTGGACCAGCACGCTGCCGCGCGCCGGATCGACGAACTGCGGAAACAGCGCCAGGTAGAACAGCGCGACCTTGGGATTCAGGATGCTGGTCAGCACGCCGGTGCGAAACAGCGTCCACCGCGATTCTGGCGGCAGCACGCGCGGCGTGAAGAGGCCGCCACCGCCGTTGGTGCGCACGGCATCCCACGCCAGCCATAGCAGATAGGCCGCGCCCGCCCACCGCACGGCGTCGTACAGCGCCGGAATGGCGAGGAACACCGCGGACAGGCCGAAGGCCGCCGCAACGACGTGGACGAGGAATCCGGTCGTAGTGCCGGCAAGCGACACGACGCCCGCGGCGCGACCCTGGCACAACGTGCGCGAGATGAGGTAGAGCAGGTTGGGGCCGGGCGTGAGCACGAGCAGCACCGCGGCCAGCGCAAAGAGCAGCAACGTGTCGAGCGTGATCATGATGGGATCCTGCGCACCGTAATCGAGGGGACCGCCGCCGCGGCTAGACCAGCTCGTTGGCCTACGCGGTGGCTTCGCCGCCACCGATGCACATCGCCGCCACGCCGCGTTTCTTGCCGTGCTTGCGCAGTGCGCCGATCAGCGTCACCAGGATCCGCGCACCCGACGCGCCGATCGGATGGCCCAGCGCCGTGGCGCCGCCGTGCACATTGACCTTGTCGTGCGGCAAGCCGTGGTCCTTCATCGCCGCCATCGTCACCACCGCAAAGGCCTCGTTGATCTCGAAGAGGTCGACATCCTTGGTGGTCCAGCCGGTCATCCGGTAGATCTTTTCGATCGCGCCCACCGGCGCCGTCGTAAACCACGCCGGTTCCTGTGCATGCGTCGCATGCGCGACGATGACGGCCAAGGGCTTCAACCCGCGCCGCTCGGCCTCCGAGCGGCGCATCAGCACCAGCGCCGCGGCGCCGTCCGAGATCGAGCTCGCGTTGGCGGCGGTGATCGTCCCGTCCTTGCTGAACGCGGGCTTCAGGTTCGGAATCTTGTCGGGGGCTGCCTTCGCTGGCTGCTCGTCGTTGGCAATGACAACCTCGCCCTTGCGCCCCTTGACGGTCACCGGTGCGATTTCCCAG
>JANMCS010000163.1:0-3454 GCA_031361405.1 Betaproteobacteria bacterium | reverse complement strand
TGGAGGACTGCAAGGCTGCGGTGGCGGCACTGGGGCCACGCCTGGCGCAGATCTACGGCCAGGGCGAAACGCCGATGACGATCACGGCGATGGATCGCGCGCTGCTGGCCGACGCGGTGGCGCGCGGCGACGAGGCGCGGTTGGCGTCCGTGGGCTGCGCACAGACGGGCATCGAACTGCGCATCGGCGGCGCGGACGATGCGCCGTTGCCGCCGGGCGTCATCGGCGAAGTGCTGGTGCGCGGCGCGACGGTGATGCAGGGCTATTGGCGCAATCCCGAGGCGTCGATGCAGGCGCTCGCCAACGAATGGCTGCATTCCGGCGATCTCGGCGCGCTGGATGTCGATGGCTTCCTCACGCTGAAGGACCGCTCGAAGGACCTGATCATCAGCGGCGGCTCCAACATCTATCCGCGCGAAGTGGAGGAGGCATTGCTGGCGCATCCCGCCGTGGCCGAGGTGGCGGTGATCGGGCAGCCGCATCCGGACTGGGGCGAGCAGGTGGTGGCCTGCGTGGTGGCGCGGGTGCCGCTGCCCGATGCCGCGGCGCGCACCGCGCTCGAAGCGGCGCTCGATGCCGTGTGCCTCGAGCGCATCGCGCGTTTCAAGCGGCCCAAGGTCTATCGTTTCCTGCGCGAATTGCCGAAGAACAACACCGGCAAGGTGCTGAAGACCGCGCTGCGGGACGTCACCGACGACTATCGCGTTCCGTAGGCGAGGCTTCAGCCTCGCAAACCGCAAACAGAAATGAAAATGCCCCGACGAAAATATCGTCGAGGCATTTTTTGCCGCCGTAAATCCAAAGTCAGCCGATAAGCCGGGTTCTGTTACGGCGCAGTTGAGTGCGCTATGGCCGTCATTCCTCTAGGCGCCGCGTTGCCACGGCGCTCAAGCCACCTACCCGCGGACTAGACGAGCAGCCTGTGTTGCCAACAGCACGTCCGCTTACTTGGTGTTGCTCCGGATGGAGGTTGCCGCGTTTCACCCGCTTCCCCGTAAGGAGAGGCGACTCGTCTCTGTGGCCCTGTTCCTCGCCTTCATCGGCCGCGCTAACGGCGACTTATAGCGTCCGGGCGTTACCCGGCATCCTTGCTCTGCGGAGCCCGGACTTTCCTCCCCTTCCCGACAGCGGAAGCGGCGACGGTCTGGCTGGCTTCGGACGATCATATTACCGGCTTTCCTGAATGGCTTGCGGGCGCGGCTCGAGGACGGGGCAGGCGAGGCTTCAGCCTCGCCGGAAAGGCGGGTGTGGGAATCGTCGCAGGCGCGGGACGTGGGAGGTCCTTCCGCATTCCGGCCGTTTGGTCCCCTGAACGGGGACACAGCCGAAGTGTTCCAGGACCTCCCACCTCCCGCGTTGACGCGGATAGGTGCACAACGGAAAAGCACAAGCGCATGGCAAACATGGCGTGCGCGTAACGGTGGAGCATGCCGGGCAGGGGGCGGCACGGCGCTTTTGGTTGTGTCCCCGTTCAGGGGACCAAACGACCAAAAGCAGAGGGCCGCACCGTGCCCGGCATGCGATCGACGCATGGCGACGTTACGATCGGCCGAAGCGCCGTAGCCGCGAGGCTGAAGCCTCGCCTACAACGACGATCCGGCAACCCGCCATCGCATCGACTCTCCGGCGCGCAGCGGCACCAGTGCATCCGTGCCATAGGGAAACGATGTCGGCACCGTCCACGCCTCGCGCACGAGCGTGATCGTATCGTCGTGCCGCGGCAGGCCGTAGAAATCGGCGCCGAAGCGGCTGGCGAATCCTTCGAGGCGATCGAGTGCGTCGGCATCCTCGAAGGCCTCGGCATACAGCTCGATCGCGGCGTGGGCCGAATAGCATCCGGCGCAGCCGCACGCATTTTCCTTGGTGTGCTGCGCGTGCGGCGCCGAATCGGTGCCGAGGAAGAAGCGCGGATGCCCCGACGTTGCCGCGTGCACCAGCGCCTGCCGGTGCGTCTCGCGCTTCAGGATCGGCAGGCAGTAATAGTGCGGGCGGATTCCACCCACGAAGAGCGCATTGCGCGACCACAGCAGATGTTGTGGCGTGATCGTGGCAGCAACCTGTACCGACGCACCGTCGACAAAGGCGGCCGCTTCGCGCGTGGTGATGTGCTCCAGCACGATCTTCAGACCGGGAAAGTCGCGCACGACCTGCGGCAGCAGCGAATCGACGAATACCCGTTCGCGATCAAACATGTCGACGGCGGGATCGGTCACCTCGCCATGCAGCGACAGCACGACGCCGTGCCTTTCCATCGCGGCCAGCACCGGGTACACCCGCGCCAGCGACGTCACGCCGGAAGCGGAGTTGGTCGTGGCACCGGCCGGATAGTATTTGACGGCGTGCACGAAGCCCGAGGCCTTGGCTGTCGCGATCTCCGCGGCCGGCGTGTTGTCCGTCAGGTACAGCGTCATCAGTGGCGTGAAGCGCGTGTCGGCCGGCAGCGCGGCCAGGATGCGTGCCCGGTAGGCCGCGGCGGCCGCCACCGTGGTGACAGGCGGCTGCAGGTTTGGCATGACGATTGCACGTCCGAAGACACGGGCGGTGTGCCCGGCGACCGCGCCCAGCGCGGTACCGTCGCGCAGGTGCAGGTGCCAGTCATCCGGCCGTTTGAGCGTCAGGGAGGAAGTGGAGGCTGTCATCGGAAGGCGTTGTTTTTCCGGGATTATACGGGTCGACCCCGCTATCGTCGGCACGGCGGGCGCCCGGGATGGGGGGCCGCCGACGGGATCGCAGCGCAGTGTGGTAGCAAGCTATAATAGGGAATTTAGCGCGGGCCTCGTAAGGCCGCTTTTCAGGCAGCAGATCCGGCGGCAGACACGCCCCGATTCAACAGGCCGCGCCCCGCACGCGGGACGCAGCGATGCGCATGCATTCAGCAAGGTGAAACAACGTATGGCCACCAAATCCGCAACCGCAGTGAAGAAAATCCGGGAACTGACCGACGAGGAAATCCTGAAGGCGCCGGAAAAGGATTACATGAATGACGCCCAACTCGCGTTCTTCCGGAAGAAGCTCACCGAGCTCCGTGATCAGTTGCTGCAGAACGCCGACGACACCGGCGAGCACCTGCGTGAAAACGAAATCACCACCGACCCCTCCGACCGCGCCACGCTGGAAGAGGAGTACACGCTCGAGCTGCGCACCCGCGACCGCGAGCGCAAGCTCCTCAAGAAAATCGAGAAGTCGATCCGGCTGATCGACGACGGTTCGTATGGCTGGTGCGAAGAGACGGGCGAGCCCATCGGTGTTCCCCGCCTGATCGCGCGCCCCACTGCCACGCTGTCGCTCGAGGCGCAGGAAAGGCGGGAGCGCGTGCAGAAGCTGTACGGGGATTGAACACGATATCGTCGCGACCCGTCGGTATCCGTATCTGTAGGCGAGGCTTCAGCCTCGCATGCCCGTGAGGCTGAAGCCTCGATTACAAGCATCTTTGGCCAAGGCAGCGTCCCCGCCC
>JANMCS010000134.1:0-9448 GCA_031361405.1 Betaproteobacteria bacterium | reverse complement strand
GCGTCGGCGGGCTTGCCGGCCAGTAGCCAGGCGTTGAACCCGCGGCCCGTGCGCTTCCATGCGCCGTTGAACGCGCCGCCGTCGAGATTGGCAATTTCCGCCGGCTCGGCGGTGATGAAATAGTGCTTCAGCCCCACGTTGTAGTACTCGACGACGCCGATCACCGTCTCACCGGCCTTGGTGGACGTGACCTGCGCGCGGTAGCCGAGCGCCGCGGCCATCGCGTCGATAGCGCTATCCTTGGCCGTGATGGACGCATCCACGGCGGGCACGGCAAGCGTCACGCCGCTGCTGCAGCCCAGGGCGACGCCGATGGCGAGCAGGGCAGCGTGACCGCGCAGACCTGCCGCTCCATGCGCAAAATACCGTCCGACTAGTCGAAGCAGCGCCATGGCGGAACGCCTTTCTGGATGGGCGATGATGGAAGGTTTTATGATTTTGGCATGAAATCCCGCGGGCGGGGGATGAATAGTCCCGGCAGCCAGGGTGGTCGCCTTGCATCGGTACGGCGCGCGCCTCGCGACCCTGCTACCGCCACGATCATTCGTGATACGACCATGCCGCCATGGCCGCGGCCCAGTCGCCGGAAGGCGTGCCAAAGCGTTTGTCTGCTTTCACGTCGATCACGGTCGGCCCCGCTGCGCCGAGCGCGCGGCTGAACGCAGCGGACAGTTCGGCCGGGTCGCGCACGGCCTCGCCGGCGCAGCCTAGACTGCAGCCGAAGCCCGCCCAGTCGATGTCGGGCAGGCTGGTCAGTGCCGCGGGCACCGGGCCCTCGTTGTGGGCACGCAACCAGACGTTGCCCAGGGCAGCATTGTTGATCACCACGAACATCACCGGCAGCTGGTAGCGCGCCGCGGTGGCGACCTCCAGTCCGTGCATGCGCATGCATCCGTCGCCCGTGATGACGGCCACCTTGCGCCCGGGCTGCGCGCATTGCACGCCGATGGCGGCGGGAATCGCCCAGCCCATCGGGCCGAGATTGGTGGCCGAGATATAGCTGCGGGGCTCATACGATGACCAGTAGTGCCCCGCAAAGGCCCGGTGCGCGCCGGAGTCGACGAGCAAAATGCCATCCCGCGGAAAGACCCGGCGCAATTCGGCAATCGCCCGCGCCGGATGGAGGGGCTGCGCCGTGCTCGTGCAGTTTTCGGCATCCTGCAGGCGCGGCGTGGACAGAATGCCGGCAAGCCATGCGGCGCGCGGCGCCAGCGTCGACGCTACGGCCGGCAGCCAGCGGTCGCTTTGCGCCAGCAGCCACGTGAGATACGCAGCACAATCGGCAATCACGCCGCAGCCGGCGGTGTTGGCGCCGATCGCAGTCGCGGACAGGTTCACGCAGATCGTGCTCGTCGCGCCGAGCTGCAGCGACCACTGCATCGTGTCGCGTTCATTGAGGCCCGAACCCAGAACCACCAGGAGATCGGGCGGGCGGTCGGTCAGGGCGATCCGGGCGTGGTGGGTGCCCGCGTAACCGAACACTCCCAATGACAGCGGATGGTCCTCCGGGAACACGCCTTTGGCACGCAGCGTGGTGGCGACGGGAATCTGCGTGGCCTCCGCGAATTGGCGCAGCAGCGCGGCGCCGTCGGCATGTTCGACGCCGGCGCCGGCCAGCACGACGATGCGCGTGGGCGGCTTGCCGGCACCGGCGCCAGTGAGGTACGCCAGCGAGGCTGCGGCGGCAGGCAACGCAATTGTCTGCGGGCGGATGATCGACGGGTCGAGTTTGTCGTAGACCGCGGCGATGGCCGCGGTCTGGGTATCCCTCGGCAGCGAAAGATGAACGGGGCCAGCAGGCTGGGTCAGCATCTGCAGCAGCGCATGTCGAAACAGGTGACCGAGATTGCGTGGGTTGTCGACCGAGCTGGAATAGCGTGTAACCGGCTTCATCACGTCGACGTCATCGAGCGTCTGGCTGCTCGCGTCCTGGAACATGCCAAGGCCTTCGACGGCGGTGCCGACCTCGCCGGTGAGGAGCAGCAGCGGCGAGCCGTCGGTCTTCGCTGTCGCGACCGGTGTCACCGTGTTGCCGAGCCCGGGCCCGCCGATGCAGAGTGTCACGCCGAACCTGCCGCTCGCGCGCGCATAGCCGTCAGCCATGTAGGCGGCGCCGCCTTCCTGCGCCGCGACGATCGGTCGCAGCGCGACTTGTCGTCCAAGCGCCGGCAGGAATGGATCAACCAGACCGCCAGGCACCATGAACAGGTGATCGATGCCTTCCTGCGCCAGTGCATCCAGCAAGTAATCGGTGCCGAGCATGTGCATTTCTCCGGAATGGCCGTTGGAGCGTCGGCGCGTTCGTCATGGATGGGCGCCCGGCGCTGACATGCAATGTACGGGCAGGCGCCTTGCGTGCAGATACTGCACCAAACGCGCCGCGTTGGCATGCAGGCTTGGCCTGCCGGGTTGCGCGTGGCAAGCTTGCGCGACTCCGTGGCAATCGAGGCCTTGAGCATGATCAAAACCGGTGCTCCCGATCACCCCTCTGGCGCGGAAACCCCGGAGGCGACACCGCGCCGGGATTTCCTGAAGGCCACCGTGGCCGCGGCCGGTGCCACGCTGCTGGCATCCTGCGGTGGCGGTGGTGGCAGTGAAAGCCCGGCGCCGGTCGAGGCCGTGGAGATGGACCCGCTCACTCGCTTCGATCACCTCGTTGTGTTGATGTTCGAAAATCGCTCGCTCGACAACCTGCTGGGCTACCTCTATCCCGCGGGCGCGCCGTTCAACGGGTTGGCCAACGGAACGTATGCCAATCCGGTGCCGACGTTCATCAATGATGGCCACGCTTCCGTGACGGCGGGCCCCAGCCCCGGGCTGCCCAACGACTGGCAGAATCCTAAGCCCGATCCGGGCGAGGGCTACCCGCATATCAACACGCAGCTCTTTGGCACCGTCGATCCGCCGTCGAACCAGTTCGAGGCCGAGGCGAAGATGACGTTTCCGTACAACGCGCCGGCGCCGGGCACCGTGCCGACGATGAAGGGCTTTGTGATCGATTACTGCAACAACTTCAAGCACACGCAAAAGCGCAACCCCACCTACGACGAGTACCGCGTGATCATGGAAACGTTCACGCCGTCGCAATTGCCGACACTGTCGAAGCTGGCCCAGTCCTTTGCGGTCTACGACGCATGGTTTTGCGCGGTGCCTTCGCAGACGTATTGCAACCGTTCCTTCTTCCACGCGTCGAGCTCGTCGGGGTTCGTGCTGAACGCGCCCCGATCAAAGTGGCTGGAATTCAACGATGCCGATACCATTTTCAATCGCCTGCAGGACGCCGGGCGCACCTGGATGATCTATTTCGACGTCAGGCAACTAGCGCCGCTCACGGGCCTCATCCACGCACGCAAGCTCGCCAAATATTTCAAGACCAACTTTGCGTTCATGGACCAGTTCTACCTCGACGCGGCCGCCGGCAAGCTGCCCGACTACACGTTCATCGAGCCGTGCATGGCGCACTATCACAACGATTTTCATCCGCCAGGCAAGCTCGTGTCCGATGTGCGCGCCGGCGACCTGTTGCTGAACAACATCTACTCTGCAGTACGCACCAGCGCGACGCCGACGGGCTCCAACGCGCTCAACACGCTGCTGCTGGTCACCTTCGACGAGGCCGGCGGTTGCTTCGACCACGTCCCGCCCGGTCCCGCGCGGACCCCCGACAATCCGCAGATTTCCGGAGAGATGGATTTCCTCTTCGACCGGCTGGGCGTGCGCGTCCCGACGATCGCGATCTCCGCCTACACGAAGGCAGGCACCGTCGTGCAGGACACCATGCACCACGCGGCGGTGGTCCGTACGTTGTGCAGGAAATTCAGCCTCAAGAATCTGACCAATCGCGACATCGATGCGCCCGACATCCGCAATGCCATCAACCAGTCCACCGCGCGCGATCCGTCGACGTGGCCCGTCCCGCCGGTGGATCTGCTGCCGGGCGAGTCGCGCATCGGCGACCCCACCACAGCTGAATTCGCGGCGCAGCCGATGGACGAACTCGACCGCAATATCTACGCGCTGGCGACGGCCTATTTCACCGGCGTCGAGCCGACGGAGGAGGAGATTCCCGCAACCGTGGGCGAGGCTTATGCCCGCCTCAAGCCGCTGACCGCAGGAAAATTCGGTCCGGGCTAGCGTGACGATGCCATTCCCGGAACTGTCGCGCAAACGGCTCCTGGCGCTGTTGGCTGCCATGCCCAAGGCCGAATTGCATATCCACATCGAGGGTTCGCTCGAGCCGGAGCTGATCTTCGCGCTGGCGCAGCGCAACGGCGTGCGCCTGCCGTACGCCGATGTCGCGGCGCTGCGGGCTGCCTATGCGTTTACCGACCTGCAGAGCTTCCTCGACCTGTACTACGCCGGCGCCAGCGTGCTGGTGACTGAAAGCGACTACCACGCAATGGCGATGGCGTACTTCGCGCGCGCCGCCGCCGATAACGTCGTCCATGCGGAATTGTTCTTCGATCCGCAGACGCATACGGCGCGCGGTGTATCCATGGCCACCGTGATCAGTGGTCTCGCGCGTGCCTGCGCCGAAGCTGGCCCCCGGCACGGCATCGACGCGGCGCTGATCCTGTGTTTCCTGCGCCACCTGAAGGAAGACGATGCGCTGGCCACGCTGGAGGCCGCGTTGCCGTTTCGCGACCACTTCATCGGCGTCGGGCTCGACAGTGGCGAGCGCGGTAATCCGCCGGAAAAATTTGCGCGCGTGTTCGCGCGGTGCGGCGAGCTGAGACTGCGTCGCGTGGCCCACGCGGGTGAGGAGGGGCCGCCGGCCTACATCCGCGCCGCGTTGGACGTGTTGCAGGTCGAGCGCATCGACCACGGTGTGCGCTGTGTCGAGGATGCGGACCTCATGGCCCGGCTGGCGCGCGAGCGGACCCCGCTCACCGTGTGCCCGCTGTCGAATGTGAAACTGTGCGTGTATCCGGATCTCGCGCAACATCCGTTGCCGACCCTGCTGGCGGCCGGCATTTGCGCCACGATGAATTCGGACGATCCCGCATATTTCGGCGGGTATATCAATGCCAACTACACGCAAACCTTCGCGGCGCTGCCGCAATTGGGCGTGCGCGAGGCGTACGCACTGGCGCGCAACGGCTTCGAAGCAAGTTTTGCCACGCCAGCGGCCAAGCGCCAATGGATCGCGCAACTCGACGCCGCATTCGATGCCGCGGCTTAGCACCATGCCGGACTGCCTGCGCGATGGGCGCCAATTCGCCAGTGCTCCCGACACTGGCACGCGTCGGAGTGTGGGGCGGTGATGGCGCCGCGCACGGCACTGCGGCAACTGCGGCAGCTGCGCAACCACTACGGCGTGACGGCCGAGGCCGGCAAGCGCGCGCTGCTGGCGCAATTGCAAGGTGTGCGCATTGTCGCCTGGCGCGATCTGCAGGCACTGCATGAGGACCTGCTCTTCATCTGCGCGTTCCCGGGCGCGCGGGCCACGCGCACGCTGGCGCGGCGCCTGCTGGCCGATACTGCGGCGCGCCTGCAACGCCTGCCGCGGTTGCAGCAGGCGCGTACCGATGACTCCGGCATGGCGGGGTCCGTCACGCGACATGTGTTTCCGTATCCGCTCGCGCGTTGGCTCAGCGGTGTCGCACCGGCGGACGTGGAGGTCGACTGGCGCAATCTCGACGATCCGGCCTGCCTCGACGCGGTCGTCGGCCTGCGGTCGGGCGACGCCGAGCGCGAAGGTTTCGAGAGCGGTGAATTTGCAACTCGCGATTGGATTCGCCTGGCCCGGCCGGCCACTGCGCCCACCGACCTGGCGTGGCTGATCGCTGACGGCGCGACCACGGGCGGCGCGCGATGGCGGGAGTCTGCATGGGATGGCGCCGAGGTGCCACTGGCGTGGGCGCTGCGCGACTCGCGCTGGTCAGCGACGCACAACACCGTGGCGACCCCGTTGGTTTGCCGCACCGGGATGCGCCGTCCGTCAGGTGACGCGGCAGCGCAGATCGCGCGTCCGTTGCCCGGGATCGAACGGCTGTCGCGTCCGCGCGCGCGGCGTGTCATCGCCGTTGCGCGGGCCGCGCTGGCGGCGCGTTGCCGTGAAGTGAACGCGATGACGTATCCCAACGTCGACGAAGTCTGGTGGTGCGATCTGGGCGAAGGCGCCGCGCTGGCGGTGATCGGCATTGCGCCCGATCACCGGCTGACGCTGGAGACGAACACCGGCTACCTGTTGTTCGCCAACGGCGTTCCGATTGGCTATGGTGGCGTGACGCCATTGTTCCGCCAAGCCAATACCGGCATCAACATCTTTGATCCATACCGCGGCAGCGAGGCCGCGTTCCTGTGGATGCAGATGCTGCGGGCGTTTTGCACGCTGTATGGCTGCGAGCGGTTCATCATCAATGCGTATCAATTCGGCGCGGGCAATGCCGAGGCGATCCAGAGCGGCGCCTTCTGGTTCTACTACCGGCTGGGCTTCCGGCCGGGGAGTGCCACGACCCGCGCTCTCGCCGCGCGCGAAGCCGCGCGCATGGCCGCCGATCGACGTTACCGCACCGACACGAAAACGTTGCGGGCGCTGGCCACCGGCGACCTGTATCTCGACTTGCCGGGCTTCACGCCCGCCGATCACTTCGACGAAGCATTGCTGCCGCAAGTCGGTGCGCTCGCCGCGCGGCAACGGGCAGGGCAGGCCGTCGGTTCGCATGCAGCAGCCTTGCAACGCGTGGCGCAATCCGTCGCGCGGGATCTCGGGATTCGCGACCTGGGCCACTGGTCGGCCGCGGAACGACGCGGCTTTCACCTTCTTGCGCCCGTGATCGCAGGTCTGTCCGATCTGGGCGCATGGCCGGCGGCGGAACGCGCCGCGTTGGCGACGATGATGCGTGCGAAAGGTGGCGCGCAGGAGCGCGATTTTGCGCTGGCCGCAACGAACGTGTCCCGCGCCTTCCAAGGGATTGCGAAGGCAGCACGTACCGGAGACGCCGGTGCCGCCGTGAAGCGCCCGTAGTGTCGCGTCAACGCCCGCGTAGGCGCTGGATGATGTCCGAGTGCACGACGAAACGACCGGGTTCGTCCTGCTGCGCAGCGCGCATCATCGCCAGTGCCACGGCGCCGGCATCCACCGGCCGCCAGCGACCGGGAAGCAACGGTCCGAGCGGGCGCAGCACCGCCAGCGCCGCCGCCTCGCCCGCGCGGTATTCCGCGCGTTCGCCGGCAAGCAATGACGGGCGGAAGGCGACGACAGAGCGAAACGGCAGCGCGTTCAGCGCATCCTCGAGTTCACCTTTGACGCGAATGTAGAAAACGCGGGATTTCGCGTCGGCGCCCGTCGCCGAGACCACCAGGCAGCGCGTGGCCCCGACCGCGAGTGCCATCTGCGCGACGGCCAGCGGCAGGGCCAGGTCGACGCGGCGAAAGGCCTCCTGCGAGCCCGCCGCACGGATCGTGGTGCCAAGGCACAGGAAACAATCGTCGATGGGTGGCAGCGCGAAGTCGGCTAGGTGGTCGAAGTCGACCACCGCCGGCACCAGCTTGGGGTGGGGGATGGCCAGCGGCCGCCGGGTCAGCGCGACGACGTCGGCAACGTCCGGATCGTCGAGCAGCATCTGCAGCAAGCGACCTCCGACGAGCCCGGTGGCGCCGGCGAGAACGACGTGACGTGTCATGCCGCATTATCCCCCGGCGTTGCCGGGAGGCGGCGGCTCGACCCCGTACCGGGGCTGGCGATGGGTGATCAACCCTTGATCGTTGTCAATGGCCGGGGCCTTGCCGCGCCGTAAACTGGCCGGTGTCCGCTCGAAATCGTGGTGCGCCAAACGCGAACACGCAACGGCGTATCCAGCCCTCACCGAGGAGAACCATCATGCTGAAAGTGAACGTGGGCACTATCGACCGCATCCTCCGCATCGTCGGCGGGATCGCTTTGATCGGCCTCGCGCTGGCGGGAACGATCGGCGTGTGGGGCTACATCGGCATCCTGCCACTGCTGACCGGCATCTTCCGCACCTGCCCGGCCTATTCGGTGCTGGGGATGTCGACCTGCCTGGCGCCCAAGACCTGAGCGGCGCAACGCCGCCGGTAGAGAAGCTCAACGCGTGACCCGCGCGTCGGCGGCTGCTTGATCGACGCGCCTGACGGCATGGCGTCCGGCGCAGTTGTTGTCGACCACGAATCGTACCCCACTCGTTGTGTGCAATGCAGTAGGCGACCTGCCGACCAACGGCTGGCGCGCTGGCATGTGCCTTGCAACTTGCACGGGGAGTGGCTCGGCGTGACCGCCGCAGCGTGGGCGCCGCAGCGCTATCCCCAGCGTCCGCGTTGCACCGGGAGACGTTTACCGCACCTTGGTAATAGGACTTCACCATGCACTATGAACCCGACACTGTCTGGGGACGCACTGTGGATGGCGACCGCGAAGTCGTCGCGCCGCAGAGCGGCTTGTCGCTGACACAGCGCCGTGTCCTGAAGCGTCTCGAACATCCGCGACCGTTTGCCGTTTTTGCCGCGCAGAGTCACCTGGCACCGCCCAAGCTCGAGCATGAACTCATTGCACTGGCCCAGTTGCACCTCGTGGCTTTCCAGCGACCCGGCGCGACGCGACCGCGCACGGCGCCTTCCATCAACCTGCCGCTGCCCGTCGCGTCATCGCCGCAAGCAGCGTCCATCGCCATCCTGCTGCCGCTTTGTTTTGCCGCAGCCGCGCTTGGCATCGTCGCCGTGCTGCTCATCATGAGCTGAGAGCGTTGCCGGGTCGTTGCGGAACCGGCCTCCATGCCATGCCGGCACGGTCATCGGGGGGTGATCGGTCCCCGCAACCACTTACCCAGGTTGACCAGCACCAGCGCCACGGCGCCGACCACCAGTCCCGCCAACGCATTGACGAGCAGCGGGACCAGGTTGCCCAGCACCGGGCCGATGCCGCTGACACCGGAAGCCGCATCCACGAGGCGATCCACGTGCACCTGCAACGGATGCACACCGTGCATGATGATCGCGCCGCCGACGAGAAACATCGCCGCCGTCCCGGCGATCGAAAGACCCTTCATCATCCAGGGCGCGCCGGTCAGCAGCGCGCGTCCGGCCTGACGCTGCAGGCGCGGCCATTGCCCGTCCCCGCTGCGCCGGTTCAATGCCAAACCGGCGTCGTCGATCTTCACGATGCCGGCCACCAGACCGTACACGCCGACCGTCATGATGATCGCAATGCCCGTCAGCACCGCCACCTGGCTCGCGAACGGCGCCGCCTCCACGATGCCCAGCGTGATGATGATGATTTCCGCCGACAGGATGAAATCGGTGCGGATGGCACCCTTGATCTTCTCCTTTTCGAAGGCGACGAGGTCGACCGCGGGATCGACGATGGCCGCCGTCAATTGTGCGTGCTCGGCATCGCGCTCGGCCGGTGAACCCATCACCCGGTGCGCCAATTTTTCGAAGCCCTCGTAGCAGAGAAAGGCGCCGCCCGTCAACAGGAGCGGCGTGATCG
>JANMCS010000131.1:0-1423 GCA_031361405.1 Betaproteobacteria bacterium | reverse complement strand
TACGCGTGCTCCCAAACGTCGACGGTCAGCAGTGCCTTGTCGCCGGTGGTCAGCGGCGTGCCGGCGGCGCCCATGTTGACGATGTCGACGCTGCCGTCGCCCTTTTTCACCAGCCAGGTCCAGCCTGAGCCGAAGTTGCCCACGGCCGACTTGGCAAAGGCTTCCTTGAACGCGGCGTACGAGCCCCACTTGGCGTTGATCGCAGCCGCCAGCGCGCCGGTGGGCTCACCGCCGCCACCCGCTTTGAGGCAATTCCAGAAGAAGGTGTGGTTCCAGATCTGCGCCGAGTTGTTGTAGATGCCGCCGGAACTCTTGCGCACGATCTCTTCGAGCGACATGGCTTCGAACTCGGTGCCCTTTTGCAGGTTGTTGAGGTTCACCACGTAAGCGTTGTGGTGCTTGCCGTGATGGAACTCCAGCGTCTCGCGGCTCATGTGCGGGGCCAGCGCATCGATGGCAAATGGCAGGGGAGGCAGCGCGTGTTCCATGAAGAATCCTCTCGTTGGGCAATGAGGCCACTCGGGCCGACCGGCGGAATTTTAGGCGCGCCGGGGCTTGGGTGTCGGATGGCCGGCTATCGACATGCCTGTGGGCGGGAGATCAAGCGCCCGGCGTGGACTTGCGGCGGGGTCGTCGCGGCTTGACAGGCGCCGGTGCCTCGGCAGGGTCGGGCATCACGCCGAGGATCTCGGCGCGGGCCCTCCCGTCATGCAACACCGCATCGATGCGCAGGCCGGCCTTCAATTGCGCGATGCCCAGGATCGGCCGTTGATCCGGACCCTCGATCCACCCATAACCGCGCGCCAGCACACCTGCCGGGTTCAGCGCGGCCCACGCCGCTTCGTGCCGATCGAGGCGGCTGCGCAGCGCCTGCAACTGCCGCGCCGGAGCCGGCAGCAGCCGCGCGGCCAGCGCGCTCAGGCGATGCGCCTGGTGATCGGTGGTGGTGCGTCGAGCGCTTTGCAGGCGGGTGGCCAGTGCGCGCAATGCGCGATCCTGCACCGCCAGCGACGACGCCGGCCGCCCAAGCCGAAGCGCCAGCACATCGAGGCCTTGCGCCTGCGATTCGAGCCGATGGCGCACCCGCCGCGACACGCTGGTGGCCATCGCCTGCAGGGCTTCCATCAGGGTGTCGCGCGAAGCGCACACCAGCTCGGCGGCGGCCGTGGGCGTGGGGGCGCGCAGGTCGGCGGCGAGCTCGGCCAGGGCGGTGTCGGTCTCATGCCCGATGGCGCACAGCACCGGCAAGCCGCAGCCCGCCACCGCGCGCACCACGCGCTCATCGTTGAAGGCCCACAGATCTTCGAGCGAGCCCCCGCCGCGGCAGACGATCAGCGTGACGACCTCGTCGCGTTGCTGCGCCACCTGCAGCGCCGCGAGGATCGAATCCGGCGCGGCGCTGCCTTGCACCAGACACGGATAG
>JANMCS010000127.1:0-1449 GCA_031361405.1 Betaproteobacteria bacterium | reverse complement strand
CCGCCCACCAGCGTGGCAAAGCGCGGCAGCAGCGCCGTCTGGGCGAGCTGACCTGCGCCCGGTCGCGGCGGGTGGACGTGGCCACCGCCTTGGCGATGCCTTCGCCGTCGAGCCAGTCGAGCAGCGCCCACAAGCCGGCCTTCACGATGATGCCTTCGCGCGCGACGATCGCGTCGTAGGCCACGTGCCATGCCTGCATCAGCGCGGCGGTGGGATAGTCGGGGCCGTAGTGGCCCGCGACGATGGCCTGGCAATCGCGGAAATTGCGCCCGATCATCGGCTTGTTCAGCGCCATGTCGAACTCGACGCCCACCGCCCTCGCGGCGTCTGCCCATGCGCGGGGCGCCAGGCGCTCGGTGTCGAGCATCAGGCCGTCCATGTCGAAGATCACCGCGCGCGGGCGGCGCTGCGGCACTGGCGCGAACTTCATCGGCTCATGCGGCCGGCGCGCCGGCGGTGACTGCCGGCCTGCAATGCGCCCATGCCCACGCTGCCGTGCGCATGGCAGATGGCGCAGGCCAGCGCATCGGCCGCATCGGGCGATGGAATCCCCGACAGCTGCAGCAACCGCCGCACCATTTCCTGCACCTGCGGTTTCAGCGCGCGGCCCTGCCCCACCACGGCCTGCTTCACCTGGCCCGCGGTGTACTCGTATACGGGCAAGCCCGCGAGCACCGCGGCGGCGATGGCCGCGCCACGCGCCTGGCCGAGCAGCAGCGTCGAATTGGGATTGACGTTGACGAACACTTTCTCGACGGCCACTTCGGTGGGGCGTTCCTCCGCGATCACGTGAGCGATGTCGCGGGCGATGATGCCAAGGCGCACCGGCAGGCTGTCGCCGCTGGCGCGGATGCAGCCGCTGGTCACGTAGGTGAGCACGTTGCCGTGATGCACCAGCACGCCGAAGCCGGTGACGCGAAGGCCGGGGTCGATGCCGAGGATGCGGCGGGGCGCAGCGGCGGACACGCGTTACCGTTCAGGCGGCGGGCTGTTGCGCGCCAGCCGGCGTCATCACGACAGGGTTTCGTCGAGCAGGGCGGAGGTGTAGACCTCCTGCACGTCGTCCAGCACTTCGAGCGCGTCGATCAGCTTCTGCATGCGCGCGGCCTCGTCGCCGGCCATCTCCACTTCGGTGGAGGCCTTCATCGTGACTTCCGCAAACGCGGCGGCGAAGCCGGCCTTGGCGAGTGCATCCTTCACGCCGACGAAGTCGTAGGGGCCGGTGATGACCTCGAAGCTGCCGTCGTCGTGCGTGACGATGTCCTCGGCGCCGGCGTCGAGCGCGGCTTCCATCAGCTTGTCCTCGCTGGTGCCGGGCGCGAACAGGATCTGGCCGCAATGCTTGAACAGGAACGCGACCGAGCCGTCGGTGCCGAGGTTGCCGCCGTACTTCGAGAACGCGTGGCGCACATCGGCCACGGTACGCACGCGATTGTCGGTCATGCAATC
>JANMCS010000114.1:0-37750 GCA_031361405.1 Betaproteobacteria bacterium | reverse complement strand
CATTGTCGGCGAGCGAGAGCGCGATACCGACGTCATCGGCCGCGTCGCGCCAGTCGCCGCGGGCGAAGAGGCGCGCGATGCGCGTGGCCGAGTGCTCGCGCCAGCCATCGTCGCGCAGCGCCTCCACCGCCGCAAAGCCCGCCCACGGTCCGCTCGACCCGCCGGCATCGGCCGCAATCCACCGGCGGCCGAACGAACCGGCGTACGCCTCGAGGCCCGCGCCCTGGTACGCGAAGCCATCCTTCATCGTGATCGCCAGTGCGCCACCCAGCGTGTTGAGGCCAAACACCGGATTCGATCCGGGCAGGAGCTGCATTGCGGCAATGGCGTTCTGCGGGATCAGATCCCAGTTCACAATGTCGGCAAACGCTTCGTTGATGCGCACACCATCCTGAAAGACCGACAGCCCCTGCGGCGTTCCCAGCAGTGGCGAGGCGGTGAACCCGCGAAAGCTGAGATCGCTCTGAAAATCGTTGCCGCTCGGCGTATTGATCGCCACGCTGTTGGCATTGAGCTCGAGGAACTCGGCCACGCCGGTGGTGCGTTGGCGACCCAGAATGCGGGCGCCGAACGATTGCACGTTGGATGGGATCTGCCCGATGGGTGTGCCCAATCCCGGCAAGGGCGCCACGCCAATCACCTCGACCGGGGCGAAATCCACGGGGGACTGCGCTGGCGCAAGGCCGGATGCACCATGGGCAACCAACATGCACCCGGCCAGGCGCGCAACACGCACCCACGAAATTTCCATCGTTCCTCGGCGGCGGTCGACGACGGGCGCCGACTCTTGTTGTGGCTGACCGGAGCGATGTTAGCGGATTGCCACGCCCCAGGGTAATTCACCGACCGCAATTTCCGTGACCTTGACATAGGTCTCGGTATCCACGACCGCCACCGCATTCGAGCGTCCGGCCGCGATATAGAGCTTCCTTCCGTCAGGTGTCAGCGCCATGTTCCAGGGCCGACGTCCAACGGCGATTTCCCGCACGATCGCATTCGTCGCGGTGTCGATGACCTGCACGGTACCTTTGCCGCCGGAGGTGACGAACACCCGCTTGCCGTCGGGATGGACGAGGACGCCGTTGGAGCGCGCGCCGGACTTGATGCGCGCGATCACCTCGTGCGTTGTTGTGTCGAGGACATTGACGGTGTCCGCATTCTCGGCGGCCACATAGGCACGGCTGCTGTCGGGCAGGAAGCCGATGCCGCGCGGGCGCTCGCCCACCTTGACCGACTTCACGACTTCAAGACGGCCGAGGTCGACGATATCGACGGTGTCGCCTTCTTCCGCGCTGACATAAAGCCATTTGCCATCGGGACTGAACACGGCATGTTCGGGGTTCTTGCCTTTCATCTTCAGCCGGTGAACGACCTTCAGGGACGCGGTATCGATCAGCAATACCTGGTCGTTCTCCTCGATGGCTGCCGACAGCCACTTGCCATCGGCGGAGAGATAGATCGCCTCGGGCGAGTCGCCGAGCGGAACGGTGGCGATCGTGGCGCCCCTGGCGGTGTCCACCACGACCAGTGCGTTGCCGATCTGGTCGGAAAGGTAGAGGCGCGTGCCATCGGCCGACAACGCAATCCCGCGTGGCTTTTTGCCGTGGCGAATGGTGGCGGTCACCTTGTCGGTGGTCGTGTCGATCACCGAGATCGTGCCGGACCCTTCATTGGGAACGTAGGCGGTCGCGGCACCAACCATCTGGGCGATACAGAATGTGGCAATCGCGGCGGAAGCGCGCAGCGGGAACGGGTGAATCATGAGCGGTCCTGAAGATAGGGGCGAGCGATGCGCGAATCCGCGTTTGGCGAATCATCGTGACTTTGGAACATCCCGACTTTACTCTATCCTGTCGCACCGCCTACCCACCCCATACAGCAATGATTGCCACCCGTTCGGCCCGCATCGTGTTGGCGTCCTGCATGGCCGTGCTGGCGCTCGCGGAATCGATTCCGGTGGTGCAGGCGCAGGCCGACCCGGGGGCCGCGACCCTCGACCCGGTGGTCGTCACGGCCACGCGCCGCAATGAACGCAGTTTTGACATCCCGGCCTCGGTGGACAGCATCGACGGTGCCACGATTCGCGATGGCCAGCCGGCGATCAACCTGTCGGAGACGCTGGTGCGCGTCCCCGGTGTGTTTGCGGCCAATCGCGGCAACTATGCGCAGGATCTGCAGGTCAGCTCGCGGGGTTTCGGCGGACGCGCCACGTTTGGCGTGCGCGGCGTGCGGCTGTATCAGGATTTCATTCCGGCCACGATGCCGGACGGGCAGGGCCAGACGGGAAGCTTCAGCCTGTTGTCCGCAGCCCGCATCGAAGTGCTGCGCGGGCCTTTCTCCACGCTGTACGGCAATGCTTCCGGGGGCGTGATCTCGGTCTTCACCGAGGATCCGTCCCTGACGCCGGTTGTGGGCTTCAGCGCCAGCGCGGGCAGCTATCGCACACTTAATACCGGCCTGATCGCTTCGGGCACCGCGAGCAACCTGGGCTATGTCGTGGCCGCCCACCATTTCGATACCGACGGCTACCGCGACCACTCGGCCGCCACGCGCGATGTGGCCAATGCCAAGCTGGTCTTCAATGTTGCCGCCGCGACGAAGGTGACCGTGATCGGCAGCTCACAGCATCAGCCGGAGGCGCAGGATCCGCTCGGCCTGACGCAGGCGCAATGGGACGCCAATCCGCGGCAGGCCGACCCGGTGACCGCACTGTTCAACACCCGCAAGACGGTGAACCAGCTGCAGGGAGGCGTTGCCATCGAGCATGCGTTCAATGCCGCCACGACGCTGCGTGTGACCGGGTATGGCGGCAATCGGCAGATCGGACAATACCTGGCGCTGTCTGGTATCGGTGCCACCTCGTCCGGCGGCGTGGTCAATCTCGATCGCGACTACGGTGGCCTTGGGGCGCGCTTTATCTGGACGGGCGCATTGGGCGGGCGTCCGTTGACAGTGTCGGTGGGCGTCGATGGCGACCGCATGCGCGAGCAGCGACAGGGTTTCGTCAACAACAATGGCGCGCAGGGGGCCTTGCGGCGCGACGAAATCGATCGCGTCAACAGCACGGATGCGTACTTCGAAGCGCAATGGGCAGCGTTGCCGGCGCTGTCACTGACGCTCGGCGTGCGCACCAGCCGCGTCGACTATGACTCGGTCGACCATTACATCACGTCGACCAATCCGGACGACAGCGGGTCGCGCAAGTACAGCAATACCAGCCCGATTGCCGGCATCGTGTGGCACGCGACCGACGCGCTCAATGTCTATGCGAGCTACGGCCAGGGTTTTGAAACGCCCACTTTCGCGGAGCTGGCGTATCGGCCGGCAGGCGCGGGCCTGAACCTCGGGCTTGATCCCGCCACGTCGACATCGTATGAAGTGGGCCTGAAATGGCTGCCGTCACCCACGCAGCGCGTCAATGTCGCGCTGTTTGCGGCCGACACGTCGCAGGAAATCGTGGTGGATGCGGCCACCGGCGGCCGCACGACGTACCGCAACGCCGGCAAGACGCGACGGCGTGGGGCAGAACTCGCGTGGGACGCGCGGCTGCCCGCGGACTTCAGGGCGCATTTCAACTACACGTACCTGCTGGCAGAATTCGTCGATGCGTTTCCCTCCGGGTTGCCGCCCGTGACCGTGCCCGCGGGCTCGCGACTGCCGGGCGTGCCGCCCCAACAGGCCTACGGCGTACTCGACTGGACACCGGGCAACTTCGGCGGATTCAGCGCGGCGGTAGAGGTGCAATATGTCGGCCGCATCTACGTCAACGATCGCAACGCGGCTTACGCGCCGCCCTATACGATCGGCAATGTACGCGTGGGATTCGCACAGAGCGCCGGCGCTGTGCGGTTCACCGGGTATGTGCGGGTCAATAACAT
Organism: Betaproteobacteria bacterium; assembly: GCA_031361405.1. Taxonomy (GTDB): domain Bacteria; phylum Pseudomonadota; class Gammaproteobacteria; order Burkholderiales; family Casimicrobiaceae; genus VBCG01. The sequence goes on along the minus strand of JANMCS010000114.1, from coordinate 33,872 downwards.
TGCCAACGCCAATTACGCGGGATCAGTGATCGTGGGCGACACCAACGGACGCTATTTCGAACCGGCGCCAGGACGCCATTGGTTCGCGGGAGTAAGTGTCAATGCCGCGTTCTGAGCGCTACACCAGGACCGCGATCGCGTTGCATTGGCTGATCGCGGTGGCGGTGATCGTGCAGTTCGGCTGGGGCTGGTGGATGGTCGGCATTCCCAAACAACCGGTGGGTCCGCGGGTGGATGCCTTCAACCTGCACAAGTCCATCGGGATGACGATCCTGCTGCTGATGGTCCTGCGCTCCATGTGGCGCCTCACGCATCCCGCACCCGCATTGCCCGCAATGCCCCGCTGGCAGGCCCTGCTGGCGCACGCGACACACATCCTGCTGTACGCCGTGTTGTTCGTGCAGCCAGTGGCCGGCTATCTCGGCTCGGTGTTCAGCGGATACCCGGTGAAATATTTCGGCGTGGTCCTGCCGGGGTGGGGCTGGAAAGACGACGGTATCAAGGACTTCATGAGCGCCGTGCATTTCGCTGGCGCAATCACCATTGGCGCCCTGGTGACGCTGCATCTTGCCGGCGCGCTATGGCACGCCGTGGCGCTGCGTGACGGACTGCTGGCGCGGATGGGGTTGGGGCGCGCCCGCTAGTTGCGGCGGCGTTGGGCGCGATTGCGGCCCCGCGTCAGCTGGTTGCGGCGGCGTTGCGCGCGATTGCGGCAGCTTCTGCGCGGCGTGGCGGGCGCCGCTCGACGCCTCGGCGCCCACGCCGGCTACCGGGCTGCCGTGTCGAGCAATTCCGCCAATGCATTGAACTTCTGTTCGCGGGCCATATCGGCGGCGGTCTTGCCGCGATTATCCTTCCGGCGCGGATCGGCACCAGCCTTCAGCAACGCCTGCGCGGTGTCGGTCTTGCCGAATCCGGCGGCCCACATGAGCGCCGTCAGGTCGTTGTTGTACGCCGCATTGGGATCCACACCGCGCTCGAGCAGCATCACGACGATGGCCGTGTGGCCTTCGCCTGCGGCGTAGGTCATCGCCGTCTTCTGCAAGCGGTCGACCGCGGCTGGATTCGCCCCTTTGGCCAGCAGCTGCCGCGCCATGTCGGCATAGCCGCCGAACGATGCGGCCATCAGCGGCGTGATGCCATTCACCGCAGCTTGATTGACATCGGCGCCGGCGTCGAGGACCAGTTGCGCGAGTTCGACCTTGTTGGCCTTGAGGAGAATGATCAGTGCCGACTCGCCCAGGCGATTGCGCGAGTTCACGGCGGCGCCGTCGGCCAGGCTCTTCTTCATGCCCTCGGCGCTACCGGCCCGGGCGTAGGCCAGGAACCTTGCGTTGGTCGACAGGTTGTCCTGCGGTGCATTTTGCGCAGCCGCGGCGTGTGCAACGCAGCAAAGCACTGAGAAGAGGCCAGCGCGCCAGTGAATTCGCATATCATTTCCCCCGGTTTCCGCGCACGGATGTTGCGACGCGGTATGACATGTAGTTTTCAACTGCATCGAAAAGTACTATAAACGAGCTTCACCCCTCGCAGTCGGGACGTCATGCCGATTGCAGGGGATCGCCGCGTCAAAGTCCATCCAATAATAACCACCCGGGAGGTCGATCATGCTTGTCCGTCGTCAGATTGTCGGTGCCGCCATGGCCAGCGCATTGGCGTTGGCGTGGTGCGGGGTGCTCTCAGCGCAGGAAATTTCGGGCGGCGGCGCCACGACCGCAGCCAAGCCGATGTCGTCCAACCTGGTCTCGATCACGCAGCCGATGCTCAATGCGGCAGCGACGGACGCGAAAAACTGGATCCACTCGAACGGCAGCTATGAGCAGACACGGTACTACCCGGGCGCGCAGATCAACGCGGGCAACGTCGGTAAGCTGAAGCCGGCTTTCGTCTTCCAGACAGCCGTCCTGGAGTCGATGGAGACCGCGCCTATTGTCGTCAATGGCGTCATGTTCCTCACGACTTCGTTCAACCACGTCTATGCGATCGACGCAGCCACTGGCGAGGAGTACTGGCACTACAAGCACAAGATGGGCCCGATCACGACGTTCTGCTGCGGCCCCAACAACCGCGGCGTGGCGATCGAAGGCGATCGCCTCTTCATGGGCACGCTCGACGCCAAGCTGGTGGCGCTGGACGCCAAGACCGGCAAGCTGCTCTGGGAAACGCAGATCGCCGATCCGGAAAAGGGCTACTCGGAAACGATGGCGCCAGCAGTGATCGACGGCAAGGTGCTCATCGGCACCAACGGCGGCGAATACGGCGTGCGCGGCTTCGTGAAGGCCTTCAATTCAGCTGATGGCAAGTTGTTGTGGACGTTCAATACCATTCCCGACAAGGGACACGAAGGGGTGTGGGCCGTCAACGACGCCACCGGTCGCGACATGCATCGCGACATTGCCGCCGAAATGAAAATGCTGGCCGAAAAAGGTGGCGATTTCTTCCAGACGTTGGGCGGCGGCGTGTGGATGACGCCGGCCATCGACATCAAGACCCGCACGGTCTTCTTCGTCGTTGGCAACCCGTCGCCAGACCTGTATGGCGCTATCCGTCCGGGCGACAACCTGTACACCGATTCCATGGTGGCAGTCGATCTCGACAAGGGAACCTACAAATGGCATTCGCAGTACATTGCGCATGACGTGTGGGACCTCGACGCCGTCAGCCCGCCGATACTGACGCAGGCCAAGGATGCGTCCGGCAAGTTGGTCGACGTCGTCATCCATGGCGGCAAGACCGGGCACGTCTACATCCACGAACGCAACACGGGCAAGATGATCCGGTTCTCGGAGGCGATGATCCCGCAGGAGAACATGTGGGTGCTGCCCACCAAGGACGGCGCGCGGATGCTGCCGGGCGCCAACGGCGGCGTCGAGTGGTCCCCGCTCGCCATCAATCCGAAGACCCGCATGGCCTATGCGGCCAACCTGCACCAGCCGATGACCTATCACGTCGAGGAGTCGCCCTATCCCGGTGGCAAGCTGTGGCTGGGTGGCGCCTTCAAGACCATCCCCAGTGAAGCCCAATGGGGACGTCTGGTGGCGGTCAACATGGATACCGGCAAGGTGGCCTGGGGTGTGAAGACGCCCCAGCCGCTGATCGGCGGCGTGCTCGCCACGGCCGGCAACGTCGTGTTCAACGGCGAAGCCAACGGCTGGTTCCGGGCCTTCGACGCCACCAACGGCAAGGAACTGTGGAAATACAATGCCGGTGCGGGCGTCAACGCCCCGGCGGTGTCGTATATGGTCAATGGCAAGCAGTACGTTGCCGTGGCCGCAGGCGGCAACAACCAGATCGATGCCAAGCGCGGCAACAGCGTGTTTGTGTTTGCCATTCCCTGACCGACCGTACGCAACGCTCCAATCCGGCCACCTTGGTGTAAAAGGTGGCCGTTTTTTTGGCATGGTTTAGAATCGGTACGATGAACTCAATTTTCGTTGCGGTGGCGTCGTGCGCATTCCTGTATTGGGCGGGTTCCGGTAGCGCGTCGGCGCAAGCAGCCCCGGCGCCGCCCAAGCCGCCGCAGGCGGACTTGTGCATGTCGTGCCATGGACCCAATGGCAACGCGTTGATCCCGCAGTACCCCAGCCTGGCGGGACAGACGTGGCGCTACATCTATGTCGAACTCAAGGATTTCAAGGAAGGCCGCCGCTCGGACCCGGTGATGTCGCCGATGGCTGCCGACTTGTCGCGCGACGATATGATCGCGCTGGGCAACTGGTTCGCGGCCCAGAAGCCGGCGACCAACCAGTTCAAGGCCGATTCGGCCAAGGTCAGTGCGGGGCTCAAGATATCCGATGCCGTCCTGTGCCCGATGTGTCACATGGGCGGATTCACGGGGCAGAACGAAATTCCCCGCGTCGCTGGCCAGAACTACGAGTATGTCGTCAAGCAGTTGCAGGATTTCAAGCACAAGCGGCGTACCAACGATGCCGGTAACATGACCTCGGTGGCGGGTACGCTGTCCGACCAGGACATCGAGAACCTGGCGCACTACATCACCACGCTCAACTGACCACGAGTGCTGCGGCGCGCAAGGCGCCGTTGCATTGCTGACAGCGTGAGCGCGCAGTATTCTTGCACTCCGATCTCGCTTCACCATCCATGAGATGCCCAGCCGAGGCGTCCAATCCGAAGGAGGCTGTCCGTGTCCGTTTCCCTGTCGATGAAGGTCAATGGCAAGGCAGTGAGCGCCGAAGTCGATGCGCGCACGCTGCTGGTCGATTTCCTGCGTACCAACCTGGCACTCACCGGCACGCACGTCGGTTGCGACACCGCGCAGTGCGGCGCGTGTACCGTCCATGTCGATGGCCGCGCCGTGAAGTCATGCAACATCCTGGCGGTGCAGGCCAATGGCGCAGCCGTGGTCACCATCGAAGGCCTTGCCGCGGACGATGGCACGCTGCACCCGATGCAGGCGGCGTTCAAGGAGTGCCACGGGCTGCAGTGCGGCTTCTGCACCACCGGCATGGTGATGAGCGCCATCGATCTCGTCGCCCGTCACCCCGGTGCCGACGAGGGCACGATCCGCGAGCAGCTCGACGGCAACATCTGCCGCTGCACCGGCTATCACAACATCGTGCGCGCCGTGCAGCAGGGCGCCACGGCCATGGCCAAGTAGGAGACGACCATGGGAGCCATTGAACCGGGCGTGATCGGCCAATCAATCCGCCGCAAGGAAGACCTGCGCTTCATCACCGGCGCCGGGCAGTACACCGACGACATCAACATGGCGCGCCAGACCGCCGGCGTGTTCCTGCGTTCGCCGCATGCGCACGCCAACATCCGCAGCATCGACCTGGCCAGGGCCAAAGCCGCGCCGGGCGTGGTGGCCATCTTCACCGGCGCCGACCTGACGGGCGTCAATGGCCTGCCGTGCGGCTGGCTCATCACGGGCACCGATGGCAAGCCGATGAACGAGCCGCCGCATCCGGTGCTGGCGCAGGGCAAGGTCCGTTATGTCGGCGACCAGGTCGCGCTGGTGATTGCCGAAACGCAGAACCAGGCCAAGGACGCCGCCGAACTGATCGACGTCGACTACGAAGTGCTGCCGGCGGTCGTCAATTGCGTCGATGCGCTGAAGGCCGGCGCGCCGCAGCTCCACGAACAGGCGCCGGGCAACAAGTGCTACACGTGGGCGCTGGGCGACAAGGCCGCGGTGGACGCCGCGTTTGCCAAGGCCGCGCATGTCTCAAAGCTCGACATCATCAACAACCGGCTGGTGCCCAACGCCATCGAGCCGCGCTGCGCGCTGGCTGCATATGACCGCGCGGCCGATGCCTACACGCTATACGTATCGAACCAGAATCCGCACGTCGAGCGGCTGCTGATGACGGCCTTCGTGCTGGGCCTGCCCGAAACCAAGGTGCGCGTGATCGCGCCCGACGTGGGTGGCGGCTTCGGCTCCAAGATCTATCTGTACGGCGAAGAAACCGCGATGGTGTGGGCGTCGAAGCGCGTCAACCGGCCGATCAAGTGGGCCGCCGACCGCAGCGAGGCATTCGTTTCCGATGCGCACGGCCGCGACCACGTCACGCACGCCGAACTGGCGATGGACAAGGACGGCAAGTTCCTGGCCATGCGCGTGATGACCAACGCCAACATGGGCGCGTACCTGTCCACGTTTGCGTCGTGCATTCCCACCATTCTCTACGCCACGCTGCTGGCCGGGCAATACACGACGCCGGCCATCTATGTCGAGGTGACGGCGTCGTTCACCAACACCGCACCGGTGGATGCCTATCGTGGCGCGGGCCGGCCCGAGGCCACGTTCGTCGTCGAGCGCCTCGTGCACCAGGCGGGCGTGGACATGAAGATCGCGCAGGACGAGATCCGCCGCCGCAATTTCATTCGCACCTTTCCCTACGCCACACCGGTGGCGCTCACCTACGACATCGGCAACTACGATGCCACGCTCGACGGCGCCAACGATTTGGCGGATGTGCAGGGCTACGCCGCGCGCAAGGCGGATTCGGCCAAGCGCGGCAAGCTGCGCGGCATCGGCTATGCGTCGTACATCGAGGCGTGCGGTCTCGCACCGTCGAATGTGGCCGGCGCATTGGGTGCGCGCGCGGGCCTCTTCGAGGCCGGCGAAGTGCGCGTCAACCCCACGGGCAGCGTCACGGTGTTCACCGGATCGCACAGCCACGGGCAGGGGCACGAGACCACGTTCGCGCAGATCGTGGCGGGGCGGCTGGGCATCGACATCGCCAATGTCGACGTCGTGCACGGCGACACTGGGCGTGTGCCTTTCGGCATGGGCACCTACGGCTCGCGTTCGCTGTCGGTGGGTGGCACGGCCATCGTCAAGGCGCTGGACAAGGTGATCGCCAAAGGCAAGAAGATCGCGGCGCACCTGCTGGAAGCCGCCGAAGGCGACATCGAGTTCAAGGACGGCAAATTCACGGTGGCAGGCACCGACCGCAGCAAGGCCTTTGCGGAAGTGTCATTGGCCGCGTACGTGCCGCACAACTATCCGCTGGACAAGCTGGAGCCGGGCCTCGACGAGACGGCGTTCTACGATCCCACCAACTTCACGTATCCGGCGGGGACGCACATTGCCGAGGTGGAGATCGATCCCGACACTGGTGTCGTGACAGTCGCTGCGTTCACGGCCGTGGACGACTTCGGCAACATCATCAACCCGATGATCGTCGAGGGGCAGGTGCACGGGGGCGTCGCGCAGGGCATCGGCCAGGCGTTGCTCGAGCACTGCGTCTACGATCCCGAAAGCGGGCAACTGCTGACCGGCAGCTACATGGACTACGCGATGCCGCGCGCCGACGACCTGCCGTCGTTCAAGGTGGGCACGCGCGTGACGCCGTGCACGCACAACCCGCTCGGCGCCAAGGGTTGCGGCGAAGCCGGCGCCATCGGCGCACCTGCGGCGATCATGAACGCCGTGCACGACGCACTGTCGGCCGTCGGCGTCACCCGCATCGACATGCCCGCCTCGCCGCATCGCGTGTGGGCTGCCATCCAGTCGGCCAAGGCCTGAAGGAACAACGACCATGTACAGCTTCGAAATGCACAAGGCAACATCGGTGGCCAATGCGGCCGCGCTGCTCGCGCAATCGGGCGGCAAGGCGCTGGCCGGCGGTCAGAGCCTGATCGCCGCGATGAAACTGCGGCTGGCGCAACCGGGCGCGCTGGTGGATCTTTCCGCCGTGCCGGAAATGAAAGGCATCCGCAAGGAAGGCGACGCCATCGTCATCGGTGCGATGACACGGCATGCAGAAGTGGCATCAAGCAAGGTGGTGAAGGACGCCATCCCCGCGCTGGCGGCGCTGGCCGAAGGCATTGGCGATCGCCAGGTACGCAACATGGGCACGCTTGGAGGCGCGTTGGCCAACAACGATCCCGCGGCCTGCTATCCGACGGCATTGCTCGCGCTGAACGGCACCGTGCACACCAACAAGCGGCAGATTGCGGCCGATGCGTTCTTCAAGGGCATGTACGAAACCGCGCTGGAGGAGGGCGAACTGATCACGTCCGTGAGTTTCCCGGTGCCGAAGAAGGCGGCATACATCAAGTTCGTGCAGCCCGCCTCGCGCTTTGCGCTGGTCGGCGTGTTTGTCGCGCAGTCGAGTAGCGGCGTGCGCGTGGCGGTGACCGGGGCGGCCTCCAGCGTGTTCCGCGCGAAAGCGTTGGAAGATGCATTGACGAAGAGCTTCACCAACGATGCCGCGCGGGCGGTGAAGATGGATGCCTCGGGCCTGAACAGCGACCTGCACGGATCCGCGGCCTATCGCGCGCATCTGATTCCCGTGCTGGCGGGGCGGGCGGTGGTGGCCGCGGGTTAGGGTAGCGGAAGTCGCCGCAGGACGTTATGGCGGCCGCGTGGTCGGTGCGACGTCTGCTGGTCGTTCAAACGATGGCGTCGATTCCCTTGCGTTCGATGAGCTGAAGCAACTTTGCGGCCGCTCCGCTTGGATGCTTGCCTGCGGTGGGAGCCTCCCACTTCTGCACGGTGGACACTGACACGTCGAGCAACTTGGCGAAGACCGATTGGCGCATCCGGGCCTTCACTGTCCGGATGGAGGCGTAGTGCCGTCGCTCGCGGCGACGGTTGACCCGCACGGCCGAACCACCAATACTCTTTCCCCATGATTCCAATTCCCATCCGGTCCGCTGCCTCGACGAACACGGGCGCTGCGTGGATCTGACGCTCGTAGGCATCGAGCAGCGCGCGGGCGCACAGGTCTTTTTGCACCCGCTCGACTTGACGCTGGTGCCACGCGCCGTGACCGTGCTGCTGGGTGCCACACAGGCCGGGAAGACTACGCTGATGCGCGTCATGGCAGGGCTGGACGCGCCGGCAAAGGGGCGGGTCATGGTCGACGGGCACGACGTAACCGGCACGCCGGTTCGCGATCGCAATGTGGCCATGGTGTACCAGCAGTTCATCAACTACCCGTCGATGACGGTGGCCGACAACATCGCTTCGCCACTCAGGCTGCGCCGGGACGCGTTGGCCCAAGGCGACATCGACGCGCGTGTCAACGAACTCGCCGCCAAACTGCACATCGAGCCGTTCCTGCGCCGCCTGCCCGCCGAGCTGTCGGGCGGCCAGCAGCAGCGTGTGGCGCTGGCGCGCGCGCTTGCCAAGAACGCACCGCTGATGCTGCTCGACGAGCCGCTCGTCAATCTGGACTACAAGCTGCGCGAGGAACTCCGCGACGAGCTCTCGCAGTTGTTCGCAAGCGGCCAGTCCACCGTGGTCTACGCCACCACCGAGCCGACCGAAGCGTTGCTGCTCGGCGGGTACACGGCGTTGCTGGACGCGGGCGAACTGCTGCAGTACGGGCCGACCGCCGAGGTGTTCCACCGGCCCCGATCCATCCGCGTCGCGCGCGCTTTCAGCGACCCGCCGATGAACCTGGTGGCCGGCAGCGCCGACGCGAACGGCATGCTGCTGCCCGGCGGCGTGGCTTTGCCGATGACGCTGCCTGCAACTCGGTCGGACGCGCTCACGCTCGGGGTTCGAGCCGGTGCGCTGCGGGTGCGCGCGCGCGAGGGCGACACAGCCTTGCCGGGGAAGGTCGAGCTGGCGGAAATTTCCGGCTCCGACACCTACCTCCACGTGCACACGCCGATCGGCGAGCTCGTCGCCCAGCTCACCGGCGTGCACGTGTTCTCGCTAGGAGAAGCCGTCACGCTGTACCTCAACCCGGCACAGGCGTATGTGTTCGACGGGGCCGGCAACCTGCTTGTCGCGCCCGCGGCCATTTTCACCAGCCGGCACTGACATGGCCCGCATCGAACTCGACCTCGCGCACGCCTACAAGCCCGATCCGCGGCGCGATGAGGACTACGCGCTGCTGCCGTTGAAGATGACCTTCGAGGACGGCGGTGCCTACGCGCTGCTCGGGCCTTCGGGTTGTGGCAAGACTACGTTGCTGAACATCGTCTCGGGCCTCGTGAAACCTTCGCAGGGCGGGGTGAAATTCAACGGTACCGAGGTCACCGGCCTCACGCCGCAGCAACGCAACATCGCCCAGGTGTTCCAGTTTCCGGTTATCTACGACACGATGACGGTAGCGCAGAACCTCGCCTTCCCGTTGCGCAACCGCGGCGTGGGCGCCGAAAAAATCGCACAGCGCGTCGGCAAGATTGCGGAGATGCTGGAATTGAGCGGCCAGCTGGGCACCCGCGCCGCCGGACTGACCGCGGACGCCAAGCAGAAGATCTCGCTCGGCCGCGGCCTGGTGCGCGAAGACGTATCGGCAGTGTTGTTCGACGAGCCTCTCACCGTAATCGATCCGCACCTCAAATGGCAACTGCGGCGCAAACTGAAGCAGATCCACCACGAGCTGAAGCTCACCTTGATTTATGTCACGCACGATCAGGTGGAAGCTCTCACCTTTGCCGACCAGGTCGTGGTCATGACGCGCGGCCGCGCGGTGCAGATCGGCAGCGCGTCCGACGTGTTCGAGCGTCCCCAGCACACCTTTGTCGGCTACTTCATCGGCTCGCCCGGCATGAATTTCCTGCCGGCTCGCGCGGACGCCTCAGGGGTGAGCGTAGCGGGACTGCGCGTGATGGCGGCCAACGCGAGTCTCGCCGGCAGCGATGCATTGATTCTTGGCGTGCGTCCGGAATATGTGGCGCTCGCCGAGTCGGACGCGCCCGGGGCATTGCCCGCCACGGTGACGCAGGCGCAGGACATCGGCACCTATTGGCTCGTCACTGCGCGCGTCGGCCGCGGTGCGGACGAATCGGTGATCCGCGTCCGCCTGGGTCCGGAGCAGAACATCCCCAAGGCGGGCGATGCGGTCTGGCTCAACATCGTCGGCACGCACACCTGTTTTTACAGGAACGAAGCATTGATCGCCGGGCCGAACCCATGAAGCCCGTCAACCACAAGGCATGGCTGCTGATCCTGCCCGTCGTGCTGTGCGTGGCGTTTTCCGCCATCCTGCCGCTGATGACGGTTGTGAACTACTCGGTGCAGGACATCATTTCGCCCGAGCGGCGCATCTTTGTCGGCACCGAATGGTTCAAGTCGGTGATGCGCGACGACGACCTGCAGGGTGCGCTGCTGCGCCAGATCACATTTTCGCTCGCGGTACTGGCAGTCGAGATCCCGCTGGGAATCGCGCTCGCGCTGTCCATGCCGGTCAAGGGCTGGCAATCGTCTGCAGTGCTGGTGCTGGTGGCGATCTCGCTGCTGATCCCGTGGAACGTGGTCGGAACGATCTGGCAGATCTTTGGCCGCACCGATATCGGCCTGATGGGCGCCGCGCTCAAGGCGCTGGGGTTCGAGTACAGCTATACCGGTAATGCCACGCACGCCTGGCTGACCGTGCTGCTGATGGACGTATGGCACTGGACTCCTCTGGTCGCGCTGCTGTGTTTTGCCGGCCTCCGCGCGATCCCGGACGCTTACTATCAGGCGGCGAGCATCGATGGCGCTTCCAAGTTCGCAGTATTCCGCTACATCCAGCTGCCCAAGCTCAGGGGGGTGTTGATGATCGCGGTGCTGTTGCGCTTCATGGACAGCTTCATGATCTATACCGAGCCCTTCGTGCTGACTGGCGGCGGGCCCGGCAACGCCACCACGTTTCTGAGTCAGTACCTGACGCAAAAGGCGGTCGGCCAATTCGACCTGGGGCCGGCGGCGGCATTCTCGCTGATCTATTTCCTCATCATACTGTTGCTGTGCTTCATACTTTACAACTGGATGCAGCGAGTGGGGACCCAGGACGTGAAGGAGCCCGGACATGGATGAAAGACGGTTCCGGAAGCGGACGGTCTTCCTTCTTGCCTACCTGGTGTTCGCCATCCTGCCGGTGTACTGGATGGTCAACATGTCGTTCAAGACCAACGGCGAGATCCTGTCCACCTTCAGCCTGTGGCCGCAGGCGTTCACGTTCGACCATTACCGCACCATCTTCACAGACGTGAGCTGGTACTCGGGCTACATCAACTCGCTGATCTTCGTGGCCATCAACACCGTGATCTCGCTGCTGGTGGCGCTGCCCGCAGCCTACGCGTTCTCGCGCTACAGCTTCCTCGGCGACAAGCATGTGTTCTTCTGGCTGCTCACCAACCGCATGACACCGCCCGCGGTGTTCCTGCTGCCCTTTTTCCAGCTTTACACCACGCTCGGCCTGATGGATACGCACATCGCCGTGGCCCTGGCGCACCTGCTGTTCAACGTACCGCTGGCGGTGTGGATTCTCGAGGGCTTCATGAGCGGCATCCCGCGCGAGATCGACGAGACTGCCTACATCGACGGCTATTCGTTCCCCCGCTTCTTCCTCACCATCTTCATTCCGCTCATCAAGGCCGGCGTGGGAGTGGCGGCGTTTTTCTGCTTCATGTTCAGTTGGGTCGAGCTGCTGATGGCGCGCACGCTGACCAGCGTCAACGCCAAGCCGATCGTCGCGGTGATGACGCGCACCGTGTCGGCCTCGGGCATGGACTGGGGCGTGCTTGCCGCGGCCGGCGTGCTGACCATCGTGCCAGGCGCGATCGTGATCTGGTTCGTGCGGCACTACATCGCCAAGGGATTCGCGATGGGCCGGGTGTGAACGGGGTCAATGATGTTTGAATGGATGGCATGGACGCTACCGGTCGCGGTATTCTTCATATGCATCGTGCTGATGCTGGCCGGCATGACGGTGTGGGAGATCAAGTCGCCCACCGTGATGCGCAAGGGTTTCTTGCCGATCGCCACCACGCGCGGTGACCGGCTCTTTATCGGCCTGCTGTCGGCCGCCTTTGTAAATCTCGCCTTCGTGGCCATGAGCGAAAGGATGATCGCGTGGTTCGGGCTTGCAAGCGAGCCTTCGATCTGGATCAGCTTCGTCGTGTCGATGTTGGTGCTGGCCTCGATCATGCACAAAGGCTAAGCTCCTTCTTGGATTCACCACCGGCCAACACTTCCCAACCGGTGAGTCTCCGCAAGCAACGGGAAGTTTCCGAGGAATCAATCATGAAACGATCACTTTCAATCTACACACTTTCTGCGGTGGGGGCAGTGGTACTGATGCTGTCCGCATGCGGCAAGAAAGAAGAGCCCAAGGCGGCAGCAGCCGCGCCGGCGCCGGCGCCGGTGGCGGCAGCCGCATCCGCAACCGATGCGGCAGCGAAGAAATGGGTCGACAGCGAATTCCAGCCGTCCACGCTGTCCAAGGACCAGCAGATGGCCGAGATGAAATGGTTCGCCGAAGCCGCGGCCAAGCTCAAGGCCAAAGGAGTGAACGAGATTTCGGTCGTCTCCGAGACCATCACCACGCACGAATACGAGAGCAAGACCCTGGCCAAGGCGTTTGAAGAGATCACCGGCATCAAGGTCAAGCACGACATCATCCAGGAAGGCGACGTGGTCGAGAAGCTGCAGACCTCGATGCAATCCGGCAAGTCGATCTACGACGGCTGGATCTCCGATTCCGACCTGATCGGCACGCATTACCGCTACGGCAAGATCCTGGCACTCTCGGACTACATGGTGGGCGCCGGCAAGGAGTTCACCAACCCTGGCCTGGATCTGAAGGACTTCATCGGCACGAGCTTCACCACCGCGCCGGACGGCAAGCTCTATCAGTTGCCGGACCAGCAGTTCGCGAATTTGTACTGGTTCCGCGCCGACCTGTTTGCCATGCCGGAGCTGAGGGACAAGTTCAAGGCCAAGTACGGCTACGAGCTGGGCGTACCGTTGAACTGGAGCGCGTATGAAGACATCGCCGCGTTCTTCACCAACGACGTGAAGACCATCGACGGCAAGCCGATCTATGGCCACATGGACTATGGCAAGAAGGACCCCAGCCTGGGCTGGCGCTTCACCGACGCCTGGCTGTCGATGGCCGGCTCCGCTGACATTGGTATCCCCAACGGATTGCCGGTGGACGAATGGGGCATTCGGGTGGCGGACGACAAATGCACGCCGGTAGGCGCGTCCGTTGCTCGCGGTGGCGCCACCAACTCGCCCGCGGCGGTCTATGCGCTGACGAAGTACATCGACTGGATGAAAAAGTATTCGCCCAAGGAAGCCATCGGCATGACGTTCGGCGAGGCCGGACCCGTGCCGGCACAAGGCCAGATCGCCCAGCAGATCTTCTGGTACACCGCGTTCACCGCCGACATGATCAAGCCGGGGCTGCCGGTCGTGAATGCCGACGGTACGCCGAAGTGGCGCATGGCCCCCGGCCCGAATGGCCCGTACTGGAAGCAGGGCATGCAAAACGGCTACCAGGACGTTGGCTCGTGGACTTTCTTCAAGGACCATGATCCCAACAAGGTCGCCGCCGCATGGCTGTATGCGCAGTTCATCACCTCGAAGACGGTGTCGGCGAAGAAGTCGGTGGTAGGCCTGACCTTCAGTCGCGACAGCGACATCCGCCATGATTATTTCACGCAAAACGCAGCAAAGTACGGCGGCCTGATTGAGTTCTATCGCAGCCCGGCCCGCATTGCCTGGACACCGACAGGCAACAACGTGCCCGACTATCCCAAGCTCGCGCAACTGTGGTGGAAGAACGTGGCCGTGGCGGTGACAGGCGAGAAGACGCCGCAGGCCGCGATGGACAACCTGGCCAACGAAATGGACGACGTGATGGGCCGCCTGGAGCGTGCCGGTATGACCAACTGCCCGCCCAAGCTCAACCCCAAGAGCGATCCGGGCAAGTGGCTTAGCGACAAGGGTGCTCCGTGGAAGAAGTTGGCCAACGAAAAGCCCAAGGGCGAAACCATCAACTACGACAAGTTGCTGGGGGCATGGAAGGAAGGCAAGGTGCGCTGACCCGACGTTGAAGGAAAGGATAGGCGCTTCAATCGCGCGAGCCTGAGTGTGGGGACCCGGTGCCACGGGTCAATGGTCGATTTTCAGCGGCACCGGGCTGCTCCGCACGCTGGTGGTGGCGCTTCTGCGCGGGCACGGTCGGCGGCCGTGCTGCGCACCGAGGCAACGACGGAGAAGCCGCCGCCGTGTTGCCATTGCGCCATCGACTGCGCGTCGGCGCCCGGCAGCAGGCCGCGGCGCACGAAGGTTCGCAGCAAGCGTCGGCGCCCCTGCGCCTGCACCCGGACGATGCCGTTGGCCTCGAGCCCAGGCGCCAAACGGGCGGCGCCCGTCTGCCCGGGACCAATGCGCCCCTGAGCCAGCGTTGCATCCAATCCCGCCGGGCCTCCGTATGGAGGATATCGGGCATGTCGCCCACCATCGGGAAGGACAATCAATGCGCCAGTCAATCGCCGTAGCCGTTGCCGCCTCATTCATGCTGCCGTTGACCGCCATCGCGCAGGGCATGATGGATGTACCTGAAGCCGTGCGCGTGCCGGCGGGCCACACGGCCGCCATGACCGTGGTGGGTGTGGGCGAACTGACCTACGAATGCAAGGCCAGGGCCACCGACGCGGCGGTGTTCGAGTGGACCTTTGCCGGGCCGATGGCCAAGCTGATGGACGCCAAGACGCAGAAGGAAGTCGGCAAGTATTACGGCGGGCCGACGTGGGAATCGATGGACGGCAGCAAGGTGACGGGCAAGCAGGTCGCCGTGGCTCCCGGCATGGCGGGCAGCATTCCGCTGCAGCTCGTGAAGGCCGAACCGGCGATGGGCGCGGGCTCGATGACGGGCGTCACCTACATCCAGCGAGTCAATACCAAGGGCGGCGTGGCGCCGACCGACGCATGCACGGCAGCGATGGCGGGCATGAAGAAGACGGTGCCCTACCAGGCCGACTACGTGTTCTACAAGTCCTGATCGTCGCTGCACCGTCGCCAACGCCGCCGGGCACGCCGGTTCCTGGCGGCGTTGTTACATTGTCGCTATTGCCGCGTGGACGCAGCAGCCCGGACGCCGGGGTCTTGGTATGCTTGCAGGTCCATCCCGCTCACCAGCGATCGACCGCGATGCCTGCGCAACCTGCAACGTCTCCTCTGCCTGCCACCGTCGACGCCACGCTCGACCTTTTGACCGCGCACGACTACGTGGCTGAGCGGCGCCTCGCCACGGCGGTCTTTCTTGCGCTCAAACTGAAGCGTCCGCTGTTCCTTGAAGGCGAAGCGGGTGTCGGCAAGACGGAAATCGCCAAAGTGCTGGCTGCGGCGTTGGGCAAGCCGCTGGTGCGCCTGCAGTGCTATGAAGGCCTCGACACGGCGGCCGCAGTCTATGAGTGGAATTATCCGCGGCAGATGATCGAGATTCGCCTGGCGGAAGCGGCGGGCGGCGTCACGCGCGATCGGCTGGCGCACGATATCTTCACGCGCGAATTCCTGCTGCAGCGACCGTTGTTGCAGGCCATCGATCCGCCGGGTGGCGTCGCCCCGGTGCTGCTGATCGACGAACTCGATCGCACCGACGAGCCGTTCGAGGCGTACCTGCTCGAAGTGCTGTCGGAATTCCAGATCTCGATTCCCGAAATGGGCGTGGTCCGCGCGGCCGAGCCACCCGTGGTGGTGATCACGTCCAATCGCACGCGCGAGATCCACGATGCGATCAAGCGGCGATGCCTCTACCATTGGGTGGATTACCCCGACGCATTGCGCGAGCTGGCGATCCTGCGCCGCAAGTGTCCGCGCGCACCGGAGAACCTGGCGCGCGAAATCGTCGCCTTCACGCAGCGGCTGCGGTCGATGGATCTCTTCAAGGCGCCCGGCGTCGCGGAAACGCTCGACTGGGCCGAAGCGCTGATCACGCTGGACCGCGTGGCGCTCGACCCGCAGACGGTCGGCGACACGCTGGGCGTGCTGCTCAAGTACCAGGACGACGTCGGTGCGCTCACGCCGGAAGTGGCGGCGCGGCTGGTCGCGGAAGTGCAGGCGGAAGGCATCCGGCTGTGACGATGCCCGGCGTGCCGGGATCGCGCCACAATGCGATGCTGCTCCCGAAGGGACGGCTCGCCGAAAACGTGTTGCACTTCGTGCGCGTATTGCGCGCCACGGGCATGCCGGTGGGCCCCGCCAAAGTGATCGACGCAGTCGCGGCGGTGGAAGCCGTGGGGCTGTCCAATCGCACCGATTTCCGCGAGGCGCTGGCCGCGGTGCTGGTGTCGCGCCACGAGCAACTGCCGCTCTTCGAACAGGCCTTCGATCTCTTCTGGCGCAACCCCAAGCTGCTGGAGAAGATGGTCGCGGCGCTGCTGCCCCGCGTCTATGGACGCGTGCCGGAGGAGGCGCCGCCGCCCGAACTGCCGTCACGGCTGGCGCAGGCGATGCTGCCGAAGAAGGCGCCTGAGGCGCGTCCCGACGACGAGGACGAAGTCGAACTCGATGCGGCGTTTACTTTCTCCGCGCGCGAAGTGCTGCAGCAGAAGGATTTCGCGACGATGACCGCCGACGAGGTCGCACAGGTAAAGGCGATGCTGGCGCGGCTGCGCCTGCCGCTGCCCGCGCGGCCGTTGCGCCGCACGCGCGCGTCGTCCCGCGGTTCGCGGGTGGACCTGCGGGCGACGCTGCGCGGGATGACCGGCGCCGCGGGTGCGGTGGCACCGCTGGCGTGGCGGGCCAGGCTGCGCCGGCCACCGCCCCTGGTGGTGCTATGCGATATCTCCGGATCGATGGACCGCTATGCGCGGATGCTGCTGCACTTTCTGCATGCGATCACCAACGACGGCCATCGCGTGCACACGCTGGTGTTCGGTACGCGGCTCACCAACATCACGCGCCATCTCGCGCATCGCGACGTCGATGTGGCGCTGGCACGCGTGACCTCCGCGGTCGACGATTGGGCAGGCGGCACGCGCATCGGCGCGTCGCTGGAGGAATTCAACCGCCGCTGGTCGCGCCGCTTGCTCGGCCAGAACGCGGTCGTGCTTTTGATCAGCGATGGCCTCGACGCGGATGTGGGCGAGGGTTTGGCTTTTGAGGTTGAACGGCTGTCGAAGTCGTGCGCGCGGCTGATCTGGCTCAATCCGTTGCTGCGTTATGCGGGCTTCGAGGCCCGGCCGGCCGGCATCCGGGCCATCCTGCCGCATGTCGATGACTTTCTGCCGGTACACAACGTGGCGTCGCTGCGGGATCTTGCCGCGGTGCTGGAGGGGCGGCGCAACACGCGTGGTGCGGGATCGTCGGTTGCGACCGTCACTCGTCCTGCTCAGGCAACAACAACACGAGCAGCACCAGCGTCGAGCAGGTGAGGAACATCACGGCCTTCTGCTGGCCGTTCCAGATCGTCGACTGCCACATCGTGAACCACTCGCCGCCGATGGCGACGAAGCCGATGTAGTACAGCAGGAATACCAGCAGCAGTCCCAGCGCCGGCAACGCCTTGGCGGCGATGAACCGCCGGCGATCGCCGCTTGCGGCAAAGAGGCGCCAGGCGCCCGCGAGCAGCAGCGCCGCCATGGTCCACTCGGTGGCGATGATGCCCCAGTAGCCGATTTGCTGCAGCAGTGGATTGGTGATCGCCCGATACTTCACCGCATTGTCGGGAAACACGGTATCCATCGACAACACATGCTGGACGAAGGCGAGATTGGAACCGTAGTCGACGATGTTGTTGTACGCGATCAGCACGCACCAGAAGCCCACGCTGGCCACCATGGTCGACTTGATGATGCGGATGATGTGCACGGCGGCTCCCGGTTCTGGGTCAGGAAGTGAGATCGAAGGTGACGTGGCCGCGGCCGGCGGCCGCGATGATCGCCAGCAGTTCGTCGGAATACGTCCGCGCATGCGTGATCGTCAGGGCGGCGCCCCACTGCGCGGCCGATTGCGCCAGCACGACCAGGTCGGCGTGCGGAATGCGGGCATCGACAATCACCCGGCCGCTCGCGCGCAGCAGCGTCAGCGCGGTGCGGGCTTCGTGGTTGTGGACGTCGTCAGCCATGATGCAGGCGCCAAGGTTACTCCTCCGCCGGCGCTGGTTTGGTAGGATGTTGCACCAGGCGCGCTCCACGGTTGCGCCGCAGGAGTCGTGACGCATGGAAATGACCAGCACGCGCATCGTTCCCGCGCCGCCCGCCGCGGTGTGGACCGCGCTCAACGATCCGGAAGCCTTGAAGGCCGCCATCCCCGGCTGCGAGTCGATGGAGCGCATCGGTGACGACGAGTGGCGCGCCACGATGGCCGCCAAGGTGGGCCCGGTGTCGGCCAGGTTTACCGGTACGATGAAGATGACCGAATCGACGCCACCCACCGGCTACACGCTCAAGTTCGAAGGGCATGGCGGCGCAGCCGGGTTTGCCAATGGCGAGGCCAAGGTCACGCTGGCGCCTTCGGAGGGTGGGCAGACGGCGCTGACCTATGTCGTCAAGGCGCAGGTGGGCGGCAAGCTCGCGCAGATCGGCTCGCGGCTCATCGACGGCGCAGCGGCCAAGATCGCCAACGAATTCTTCGAACGCTTTTCGTTGCAGCTGGCGCCGGCGGGCGCCGCGTTGCCGGCGCCGAAAGTGGGTGACGGCGTGGCGCCGGGGGCAGCCGGATCCAACACCGGGCGGTATATTCGTTACCTTGCGCTTGCGGGCATCCTGGTCATCATGGTCCTGCTGTATGCCCGCGTGATCAAGTTCTGAACGCAGGTGCCGGCCGCCACGCGCTGCCGGCGCCGGGGGAAGTCTAAATGGACAGTGTCGATCTTGAAGTGTTGAAGCGCAGCGCCGAATGGATTGACGCCGGACGGCGCGTGCTGCTGGTCACCGTGGTCAATACATGGGGCAGTTCGCCGCGTCCTGAGGGCGCCATGCTTGCCGTGCGCGACGACGGCCTCGTCGTGGGCTCGGTGTCGGGCGGGTGCATCGAAGACGACATCATCGACCGCACGCGGCGCCTAGGCATGACGCAGACGCAATGCGAGGCCGTGACCTATGGTGTATCGGCCGACGAGGCCCGGCGCTTCGGCCTGCCTTGCGGCGGCACGATCCGGCTGGTGCTGGAGCCGCTGAACCGCGAGTCGGGCATCCTCCCGCTGCTGCGCGAAATCGAAGCGGGCCATCTGGTGGCGCGGCGGCTCGATCTCATGACTGGTTTAGCGTCGCTGCATCCGGCCAAGGCCACCGATGGACTTGTTTTCGACGGCAGCACACTCACCACCATCCATGGTCCGCGCTACCGGATGCTGGTGATCGGCGCGTCGCAACTCTCCAAATATCTCGCGCAGATCGCCGTGGGCCTCGACTATCAGGTCACGATCTGCGATCCCCGCGACGAATACACGGAAACGTGGGACATTCCCGGCGTGACGCTGGTGCGGACGATGCCCGACGATACCGTCAAGGCGATGCAGCTGGACGAGCGCTGCGCAGTGGTGGCGCTGACCCACGACCCCAAGCTCGACGATCTCGCGCTGATGGAAGCGTTGAAGTCGCCGGCGTTCTATGTGGGCGCACTTGGTTCGCGCGCCAACAATGCCAAGCGCCGCGTGCGCTTGCGCGAGTTCGACGTGTCCGCCGACGAGATCGCGCGCCTGCATGGCCCCATCGGCCTCTTCATCGGCAGCCGCACGCCGCCCGAGATCGCGATCTCGATCCTGGCCGAGGTCACTGCGGTGAAAAATGGCGTGGCACTGCCGGACGCGGCCAAGGTGGCGGGCGCGAAAGCAGGGCTCGCGGCCACTGACGCCTGCCCGGCCACCTGAGCCCGGGGACGAAGCCGGCGGCGCGGTGACTCACATATCCTCGTGTACGCACAGGATGTTGCCCTCGGTGTCGGAAAACCAGGCGGCTTTTTCCGACCCGAGCACGCACACGTGTTCCACCGTGCGAAAGTCGGGCAGGTCATAGTCGTGGAATGACACGCCGCGCGCCTTCAGCGCGCGAATGGTCGCGCTGATGTCGGAAACTTCGAAGCTCACTGCCGTATGTTCGGCCTTGGTGCCATCGGGCTTCGGAAACAGCGCGAGCAACGCGCCGTTGGCGCAGCGAAACACGAACTTGCCATCCGGCCGCGCGCCCTCCGGTACGAGGCCCAGCGCCGTCGCATAGAATTCACGCGCCCGGTCGATGTCGCGTACCGGCAGCAGCGTCGTCGCTGCCGCGCCTCCCAGCCCTTGTGCGATGCCGCTTGCCGTGCTTGCCTGCGTTGTCGTGTTCATGGCCGGGCCTCGAAGATCAGGTTGAACGGGGTTTGCGTGGCGCGGCGGAATTGCGTGAAGCCGCCCTTGGTGACTACATCGCGCAATCGTGCTTCGCCGGCTTGCGCGCCCAGGCACATGCCCACTTCCTGCGCGCGGGATGCGGGCGTGCAGACGAGCGTGGACGCGGAATAAAACACCCGGCCGACAGGATTCAGGTTGTCCTCGAGATGGTCGTTGGCAAACGGCTCGACGATCATCCAGGTGCCGTCCTTGCGCAACGCCGATTTCACATGTGCGGCGGCACCCACCGGGTCGCCCATGTCGTGCAGGCAATCGAAGACGGCGACCAGGTCGTAGTCGCAGCCGGGAAACGCGCGCGCCGCCGCCACGTCGAAGGTCACGCGATCCGCGACGCCCGCCGCCGCGGCTGCCTCGCGCGCACGGAGGATCGAAGGCTCGTGGTAATCGAAGCCGTGAAACGTCGAGGCCGGAAACGCCTGCGCCATCAGGACCGTCGACGCGCCGTGGCCACAGCCGACGTCGGCCACTTGCGCGCCGTCCTTCAGCTTTGCCGTCACCCCGGAGAGTGCCGGCAGCCACTGGGCCACCAGGTTCGCCGCGTAGCCGGGCCGGAAGAAGCGCTCGGTGCCGTGGAAGAGGCCGTGGTCATGCTCGTGCCAGCCAACTCCTGCGCCACTGCGGAACGCGGCGGTGATCCGGGGCACGGCCAGCAATGCGGACGTGGCCAGTTGAAAGGCGCCCGGAATGAAGGCCGGGCTGCCGTCGGTGGCCAGGGCCAGCACCTGTTCCTCGGTCATGCTGAAGCGCTTCGTGACTGCGTCGTATTCGACGTAGCCGCCGGCTGCCTGCGATGACAGCCACTCCAGCACGTAGCGCGCGTCGGTACCCGTGGCCTTGGCCAATTCGTCCGCGCGCATTGGCGCCGGGGCCAGCGCCTTGTAGAGCCCGAGCTGGTCGCCGATCACCACCATGCCGGCGTGCAGCGTGGCCCCCAGGTCGCCCACGAAACGTCCGAGAAACGCATTCAGCTTGTCATTGTCGATGGCCATGGGCCCGATCCTCATTCCGCGGCACGATGGACCGCGTCAGGCGTATGATTCGTCGGGCGGAAGCTCCCGGCAATACGCAGTCCTGCGTAGCCGCTTCTTCCGGGACCCAGCACGATCCGCGACCGACGAGGTGCCGATGGGGCAGGTCACCGCACGAGATGCCGGCAAAGCGCTCGGGTTGCTGGCACAACTCAGTGCCGCGACCACCGGGACGCATTCGTTTGCGCGCGCCAGCGTGAAGGCCATGGCGAGCCTGGTCGGGGCCGATCTCACCACGCTCTCCGTATGCACGTTTGCCGGTGGCCGGCGGCGCGTGACCGCGTTTCCGGAGCGCGCGTTGTCGACGGCTGATGTCGAATGCTTCGAACGGCATTTTTTCACGCACCCGTTGGTCTGCTTTCATCGCGACCATCCGGACGGTGGCACGCACCGGCTGTCCGATGCGCTGGCGCCCACCGCGTTCCGGCGCACGTCACTCTACGCCGACTACTACCGCCGGATCGGCATCGAACATGTCGTCGCGGTGCCGTTGCATGTCGATGCGCGCGTGCTGGTGAGCCTGGTGCTCAATCGCACCCATCGCGACTTCGACGCGCGCGAGATGGCGTTGCTCGATGCGCTGCGCGCGCCGCTGGTCACGCTGTATCACCATGCACGGGTGGGTGACCACGCCGCGGCGCTGGAGGCATCGCTGCGCGCGCAGATTGGCGCCGGCATCTGGCACGAAATCGAAGTCGACGGCAGCGGACGCATCCGGCGCGCAGGTCGCCAGGCGTTGCGTCTGCTGGGCGTGCAAAGCGGTGTCGGTCCGGGGGCGAAGTTGCCGCCCGACGTGGTGGCGTGGCTTGCGCACCTGCACGAACGACCCGTGGCCGGCGTGGTGATGCGCCGGGATTGCGGGAACGGCAGCGTGACAATGCGCGCGATCCCCTTGGTCGCGCCTGGCATCTGGCGCGTGTTGATTGCCGAAGGGGAGGCGTCGCCCATGGCGGGCGCGAATCCCGATGGGGCAGGTCTCACGCCGCGCGAATGCGACGTCCTGGGTTGGGCCGGGCACGGCAAGGCCGACCTGCAGATCGCGGCCATCCTTGGCATCAGCGTCCGTACCGTCCAGAAGCACCTCGAGCGCGTTTACGCGAAGCTGGGCGTGGAAAACCGGCTGGCCGCGGTCTTGCGGACACGCGAGGCGGCCATCCGCAACGACCCGCGCAGCCATTGATCGGACCAGGTTCGCGCGACAAACGCACGGGCGCCATGGTACCGTTGCGGCCTTTCGTCCGGCTTCGATACGACATGTGCAATCAGCTCCGCAATTGGTGTACGCCCGTTGTTCTGGTCTTCACCGTGTTCGCCGCAGCGGCGGCGCTGGCACAGGCTGCTCCTGCTACCCCGGCCGTGCCGGAGTCGTTGTCGGCCGAGTTCAGATCGGCGTGGGACGCCCCGGAACCATGGCGCACCGACCGTTTCTACTTCCAGACGAGTGTCGCGACGGTCCATTTCAGTTCGGATCCCAAACACGACAACCACCAGAAATTGATCTACGGTGAGTGGCGTCTGCCGAGCTACTGGCTAGGCGGGCAATGGCTGGTGGGCGCGTCGTTCTTCGACAATTCGTTCGGCCAGCCGTCGCAGTTCGTCTTTGGCGGCCTGCTGTGGCGGCCGGTCGAAAAGGCGCCGGAGTTCTACGTCAAGCTCGCCGCGGGCGTGATTCATGGATACTCCGGCGAATTCCAGAACAAGATTCCATTCAACAGCAGCGGCTACGCGCCCGGGATCGTTCCGGGGGTCGGCTATTGCTACCGTCGGTTCTGCGGCGAGATGATCCTGTTCGGCACTGCTGGCGCGTTGTGGACGGTGGGCTTGACCGTGCCCTGACCGGCGTGCAAGGTCGAGGCGACCACACGCCGTCGCCGTCATTGGCAAGCGCTGCTTCGCCGGCATTGGCGGCGTCGGTCATCCAGGCGACACCCGTGGCAGGCGGAGGATGTTATCCGGCGAGCAGCCGTTGCCATCGCTCAAGATCCGCCGCTTCGTCCACATCCCATAGTTCCGGGAGCATGCCACAGCGAAGCCCCGCTTCGGCGAAGATCGCCAGTGTGTCGTGCGCGGCATGCGACGTGCTCATGCGTACGCCTTCGAACGCGACCGGAACGCGCGCGCCGACGAGCACGAAGCCGCCGTCTTCGGCCGGAACCAGAATGGCGTCATGGGTGCCCAGCATCGCTGCAGCACCTTCGAGTGCCGCTGCGTCCAGCAGCGGGCAATCGGTGCCGATCAGCAATACGCCGCGGGCGCGGGTGAGTCCGGCAGCGAGGGCCAGGCGCATTCGCGTGCCCAGAGCACCTTGCGCCTGCAGGTGCTGCGAAGCGGCAACCGCATCCGCGCAGGCGTTGAACCATGGCGTATTGGTGCGCGGGGTGCACCAGAGTTCGATGGCGGCGACATGGCCGAGCGCTTGCGCCCGTTGCGCGTGTTGCAGCGTGACCTGCGTCAACTCGCGATAGGCATCCACCGCGCGTTCTGCGCCGATGGCAGCGGCGAGGCGGGTCTTGACGGCACCGGCCACCGGCTCGCGCGCGAAAATCTGCAGGATGGGCGCAGACGGCGCCATCACGGGTAACGGCGCGCAAGACGCGCCGGATCGGCGCCCAGCGCGTAGGCAAGGCGCAGGTGCCACATCGCGACGATGGTGCGCCACGGGCCGTGGCGCTCCCACCGCCGCCCCGAGGTGACGAGGCGTGGGCGCAGGCATGCCGGGCGGCCGGAGCGCCGCTTCAGGACCCAGGACAGCTCGATATCCTCGAACAGTTCGATCGGCGGATACCCGCCGGCATCGACGAACGCGGTGCGGTCGACGAAGATGCCCTGATCGCCGGTGGCAATGCCGGTAAGGCGCGAACGCGCGTTCATCGTCCACGCCACCACCCGCAAAATGGCTGGACGGCCCGCGATCGTGACGTCGAAGCGGCCCCAGCGATAGCCTGCCGACAAGGCAGCCGCGATCGCATCCGCCGGACTGGCAGGGAGCCAGGAGTCGGCGTGCAGGAACAGGAGGACATCACCGGTCGCGGCGGCGGCGCCGGCATTCATCTGCGTCGCGCGTCCGCGCGCGGCAACCAGCAGCTGATCCACCAGTGGACGCGCGACACCGGCACTTGCATCGCTGCTGCCCCCGTCCACGACGATGACCTCGTGGCCGTCCGCCCGCAACGGCTGCAGACGCTCCAGAGTCGTGCGCAACACGGCCTCTTCGTTGCGCACCGGGACGATGATCGAAAGTCGGATCATGGCCACCGCGCTTCGATGGCCCTTGCGCAGGGCACCTGGGCTGCGATGCGCATCAGCGGATGTTGGCAAAAAACGAGACGGGCACCGCACGACCGAGGCGAAGGCAGATCAGGATGGCGACGATGCGCGCGAAGCTGCGCCACACGCCCATCTGCTCGAACTTGCGCGAGCTGGTCACGACGGATTCGGCCAAGAACGCGGGCGGCGCCAGCGCGCGGAGCTGCTGCGACAACGCGATATCTTCGGCGGGAACCGCGGGAAAGCCACCGGCGCTTACAAAGGCGTCTCGGGCGACGAAGAGTGCCTGGTCGCCGTAGAACGTGCGGGCGTGCCGGCAGCGAAAATTGTGTAGCGCCGAGATCATCGCCAGGCGCCAGTCGGATCCCGAGAAGCGGTGCCGGAAGCCGCCGTATGCAAAGCCCGGCACCCGCGCGGCAGCGCTAATGGCGGCAAGCGCGTTGGGTGGCAGCCAGGTGTCGGCGTGCAGGAACAGGAGGACGTCTCCGGTGGCCGCTGCCGCACCGGCATTCATCTGCGCGGCGCGGCCGCGTGACGCCCGCAGCACCCGGATATCGCGGTGACGGGCCAGTACGGCGGCACTCGCATCCCGACTTCCGCCATCCACGGCGATCACCTCGACGTCGGGCTGCATGGCACGCGCGTCGGCGAGGCAGGCCAGCGTCGCCGGCAATGCGGCCTCTTCGTCCAGGACCGGCAGGATCACCGAGATCTTCACGCCATGACCGCCGCGTTGAGACGTGAATCGAGCTCATGCCCGATGTCGGCCGGCACCAGTTCGAACGCGTGCAATACCGGGGTGGCGGCCTCGATCATGGCCTGCGCCAGCGCCCGATACGGCGGGATGCGCGCATGGATCGCCACCTCGCCCTGCGGCATCGTCGCAGCCAGCGCGGCGATCTCCGCCACGCCGAACGCATGATGAGCGGCTTCCTGCGCTCGCAACAGGCGGCGCAACCGGTGCAGTCCTGTGCCGTGACTTTCCAGTCCGGCGTCGAGGCGGTCGAGCAGGATTTCGCCCAGTGCTTCGAGGACGAGCTGCGTGCCCACTACCGTGTCGGCATAGTCGCCGCGTTGCGCTGCCGTGGCGAGCTGCGCGTCGTAGGCGCGGTAGGGGCAAGGCGCGACGACCAACGCGGGGGCACCCAGGCCCGCCGCGGCAAGTTCGAAGAGGCGGGCGTGGAGCGCTTCATGCCGAACCTGCGCGCGGAAGAACCGGGTGGCCCGCGCGGTGGGCGCGAGCAGCGCCTGGCGCTTGGCACTGTGCGAAGCGATGCGCTCGCCCCGGGCCAGATGGCGCAGGAAGTGGCCCAGCGCCGCGCGCTGCGTCGTCGGCAATGCAATCGTCGACAGCGTGCGCTTGAGCGCGGGCAACGCGAGCGTTGCGGCGGCGGAGGTCACAGCCAAGGATGCCTGTTCCATGATCGTCGGTGGGTCAGAGCGCGGGCGGATTGCCGTTGAGATTCCAGTCGTAATCGATCCACTCCACCTTGAACTGCTCGGCGGCGAGGCCCTTGGCCACCGCCGGATCGGCGACATACCGGGCGATGAAACGTTGGGTGGATCCGGCGACCTTGAAGTCTTCGTCGAACCAGTTGAAGATTTCCGACAGTTGCGCCGTGTGACTGGCGGCGTTGAAGCGATTGCGGGATCGATCATTGACGAACAGCCAGGCCTGTTGGTCCATCTGGGCGTCGAGCTTGCCGGCGGCATAGGCCTCGGCGCGCAGCGGCGGGCATGACTTCGACGCACAAACGATCGCAAAGTGGATACGTGGTTCACCGAGGGGCCGGATGATCTTGTGCTCGAGATCGTAGAGCGTGATGTTCATGCCGTTGAGCGGCCACGACTTGAACTTGAAGTAGCGGGCGCGGCCGAACAGCGTGGACGGCGACAGGCCCTGCAGAATGCCCTCGATGGCCAGCGCGTTGTAGGCATTGATGTAGTAGACCAGTGCCGCCGCTTTGCCATCGTGCTGCGTCGGCCGACCCAGCGCTTCAAGATAGGCCTGGAACGAAGGACTCTCCTGGAAGCCCGGATAGTTGACGATTCCGTCCTTGACGTTGGCCCGCAACAGTGCGTCGAACGGGGCATGATCCAATGCCTGTGCGGCGGCACTGCCAACGGCCACCAGCAACGCCAATGCGGCTGCAATGCATTTCATGATTTGAGTTTCTTCAGCAGTAGTGGAACCAGCGCAAAGGTGCCCAGGAGCGCAAACGCGCCCAGCGTCTGGAATGAAACCAGGCCCTGCAACGATTCGATGCGCCCCAGTGTTTCGCCCAGATTCACGAATACAAAGGTGCCCGGAATGATGCCGACGAAAGTGGCGATCACATAAGTCCGCAGCGGAATGGACGTCAACGCAGGTGCGAGGTTCACGAGGAAAAACGGAAACACGGGCACGAGCCGCAGGAACAGCATGTAGTTGAAGGCGCCCGCAGTGAAGCCCGCATTGATCTTTTCGCCGACGGCGCCCAGTCGCTTCCGGGCACTGTCGGCAAAGATGTAGCGCGCCGCCAGGAACACGATCGTGGCCCCTACGGTGGCGCCTGCCACGGCCAGCGCGGTACCCACCCAGCGACCGAATACGAAGCCCGCCGTCAGCGACAGGATGAGGCCGCCCGGCAGGCTGAGCGCGACGACGCCGACGTAGATCAGGAAGCCCAGCACCAGCGCCGTCGCGAAATGGGCATGCGTGAATTGCAGCAGCGCGTCGCGATTGGTCTTGATCGTCTCGAGCGCCAGGTAGTGCTGGCCGCCCAGCGCGAAGAACGCGGCGATGCCGCCGATGAACACGGCGAGCAGCGCGAACTTGAAGGTACGGTTGGTCGTGGCGGGCGGCGTGGATTCGGGCGCGGCCACTTCAGGTCCTCTGCAATCCGAAGATCCGCTTGATCCACACCTTTGCGCGCGGGGTCAGCCCTTCCTTCATCCGCTGGTCCGCGACGCGGCGGTTGATCATCGCGAACGTGGGATACGTGTGAATCACCGCCGAGATGTCCTTGGCGCGCAGACCCTGCGTCAGTGCCAATCCGTATTCGGCGATCAGTTCGCCGGCATGCGCACCGACGATCGTGGCGCCCAGCAACCGGCCCTTGGGATCAGTAATGATCTTCGCGAAACCCTCGGTCTCGCTTTCCGCGCGCGCCCGGTCGATGTCATCGAAGGGAAACCGATACACCTGGTGCGGGAGATGGCGCGCCTGCGCCTCGTCTTCGGAGAGGCCGATGCGCGCAAGCTCCGGGTCGGTGAACGTGCACCACGGGATGTGCGGCGATGGCTTGGCCCACCACAACTTGAAGAGCGCGTGCCGCAGCACGATGCCGGCGTGGTGTTCCGCCACGTGGGTGAACTGGTAGCCGCCGGCGACGTCGCCCAGCACGTAGACGTTGGGATTGGTGGTGCGCAGGTGGGTGTCGACGACGATGCGGCCGTGGTCGACACCGACATTCGCGAACTCGAGACCGAGATTCTCGATATTGGCGCGGCGCCCGGCCGCCAGCAGCAGATGCGTGGCGGCGATCGTATGCTCGGTGCCGTCCTTGCGCTTCACTGTCGCGGTGATGGCGCCCGGGGTCCCGCGCACATGGGTGATGGTGGACTCGAAGTGGAAGACGATGCCTTCATCCTGCAACTGGCGCGCGACCACGGCGGCCACATCGGCGTCCTCGCGAGGCAGAATGCGCGGCGCGATGTCGACCACCGTCACGGCGGTGCCCAGCCGGCCCAGCGCCTGCGCCAGTTCGCAACCGATCGGACCGCTGCCCACCACCAGCAGCGACGGCATCGGCTCGCGCACGTCGAACAGCGTTTCGTTGGTGAGGTAGGGCGTGTTGTCGAGGCCGGGGATCGGCGGGATGCCGGGGCGCGACCCGGTGGCGATCACGAACGTCTTTGCGGTGAGCGTGCGGCCGTTCACGACGAACGCGGCCGGCGAAGCGAAGGCGCCCGTGCCGAAATTGACATCGACGCCGAGTCCGCGGAAACGCTCGGGGCTGTCGTTGGGCTCGATGCCGGCAATCACGCTGCGCACGCGTTCCATGACCCGGGCCAGATCGACGTCCGGATGCGTTGCGGGCAACGCCCAGCGATCGGCGTGGCGCATCTGGAATGCAATGCGCGCCGACTTCAACAGCGACTTCGACGGGACACAGCCGTACCAGAGGCAGTCGCCCCCCAGCCGCGACTTCTCGACCACCGCGACCTTGGCACCCAGCGCGGCGCCACCGGCGGCGACCACCAGCCCGCCCGCGCCGCCGCCGATCACGACCATGTCGAATTCAGGCTTGGCCAACGAGAATCTCCGAGCGAGGGCTGGCGAGGAATAAGCCGGCCCGATGGCGCCATGGGTAGGTCGTGCGCAGGTCGACAATATTACCTTGACCCCGGCGCGCGCCTGGATTGACGGCGCGTGGTGGCGGCCCCTTACTTGACGGCCGCGGGCGCGGTGGTGAGCGCGGCGACCAGCTCCGCGATCGAATAAGAGCGCGACATGTCGCCGAACAGCGAGGCGGCGCCATCCAGTGCCAGCTGCGCGCGCAGGTGGTAATGCGCGTCGGCCAGCCGCAGCACGGCGCCGCGCGCGTTGGCCTCGCGCGCAGCTTCCGTCAGCATCCGCGCCGTCGACAGGTCGATATCGGTGGTGAACGAGAGATCGATGATGATCGCGCGCAGTGGCGACGGATGACTGGCCGTGAAGGCGCGGATGCGCTCCTGCACCGCGTCGGCGTTGAAATAGAGCAGCGCGGCATTGGCGCGGAAGATCAGCACGCCCGGAATTGCCTCGACTTCCGGATGACGCATGAACGCCGCGTAGGAGTTGGTGCCGGGGAAGCGGCCGAGTACCACGCATTCCGGCGCAGCCAGGCGCCGGATCAACATCGCCAACGAGAATACCGCGGCCACCAGCACACCCTGCAGGATGCCCAGCACGAGCACCGCCAGGATCGTGAGCATGGCAATGGCAAACTCCGACGCGCCGATGCGCCACAACTGGCGTAACTCATCGAAGCGGAACATCCCGATCACCGAGGCCAGCACCAGCGCGGCGAGCAACGGCTGCGGCAGCTGCACAAACAGTCCGGTGAGGTACAGCAGCACCACGATCATCCACACCGAGCACACGGCGCCGGCGATGGGCGTGCGCGCGCCCGCCTGGTCGTTGACGAGCGATTGCGACAAGCCGCCGCCCGCAGGAAAGCCCTGGCCGAACGCGATGGCCACGTTGGCAGCGCCGAGGCCCAGCAACTCGCGATTGGGGTCGATGCTGTAGCCGTTGCGGGTGGCGAGCAGCCGCGCGGCCGCCACGCCTTCGTTGAACGCCAGCAGGAAGCATGCGAAGGCGAGCGGCAGCAGCGTGTCGAGGTCCTGCCACGTGAATTGGGGCAACTGCAGTGTGGGCAATCCGGACGGAATCGCGCCGACACGGGCAATGCCCAGCGCCGCGTAGCCGGGAATCGACGCGATGCCGATGCAGAGGATCACGACCAGCAGCGGCATGGGCCAGCGCGGCAGCCGCGACTGGCCGAGGAGCAACAGGATGTAGGCGGCGAGGCCCAGCATGATGGACGGAGCGTGGGCGTGGTCGAGGCCGCGGATCACCGCGAAGAGCGTGCCTTCGAAGCCGTGGCCGGTGTTGACGATGCCGCACAACAGTGGCAACTGGGAGACGCCGATCACGGTGCCCGCGCCGATCTTGAAGCCGGTGAGCACCGTTTCTGAAACGAAGTGCACGACCCCGCCCCAGCGCATTGCCCAGGCGCCGAGCGCGAGCGCACCGGTGAGGAGGGCCGCAGCGCTGGCCATGGCGACATAGCGCGACGGATCGCTGACGACGAGGGCGCCCAGCGTGGTGGCGACGGTCAGCGCGATGGCCGACGTCGGCCCCACCGCGAGTTGGCGCGACGTGCCGAAGAGCGCGTACGCAAGGCCCGCCAGCAGATAACAGTAGAGGCCGGTCTGCACGGGCATGCCGGCCAGTTGCGCGTAGGCAATCGAACTGGGCACGGCGTAGGCCGCCAGCGTGGTGCCGGCGACGAGATCGGCGCGCGTGGTCTGCTGGCTGACGGCGATGGTCCACGGGGCCCATCGTGCGAGTCGCGACTTGATGGTGGGCAGGGGGGTGGCGGGTGCGTGCATTGGGACTATGGCGATGGCCGCGGGGGAGCGCGCAGCGCGATGGCGCAATCGCGGTTGTACCGAAGTCTGGTGACCGTGGCAAATGATGGCGCAGCCCGCGTAACGCCAATCACCTGTAGGCGAGGCTTCAGCCTCGCGAGGCGCTGCGCGAGGCTGAAGCCTCACCTACAGGATCAAGGAGGTCGTACACGCGTGCGTACGCCCGATACGCTAATGAAAATCGCGCGAATGCGTGGGCAGCGCGCCCAGCAGCGGCGACAGGTCGACCAGGCGCCCCGCGATCAGGTGGACGACATCGCCTTCGCGTTCGACGCGACCGTAGACGCCGAGCAGCCGCGCGCCGAGCAGCTCGCGGCGCTGGCGGTCGGAGAGATCGCGCCAGACGATCACGTTGGTGGACCCGGTCTCGTCCTCGAGTGTCACGAACACGACGCCGCTGGCCGTGTCGGGGCGCTGGCGGCCCACCACGATGCCGGCGGCGCGCGCGATGCGGCCGTGCGGCGTGCGCAGGATCTCGGTGGCTGTCAGCATGCGCCGTGCCGCAAGTTGGGTGCGCAACAGGGCCAGCGGATGGCGCCCGAGCGTCAAGCCCAGTGCGCGATAGTCGGCGACGATGTCCTGCCCTTCGGTGGGGGCGTCGAGCACCGGCGCCGTTTCGGTGAACGTGGTGCCGGCCAGCAGCGGCGGCAGCTTTTCCACGCCGGCCACATTCCACACCGCGGCGTGGCGGTGCCCGGCCAGCGCTGCCAGCGCACCCGCGGCAGCCAGCGCGGTGAGGTCGCGGCGATCGAGTCGCGCGCGATGCGCGAGATCGGCCACGTCGGTGAAAGGCTGCGCGTGGCGCGCGGCGACGATGCGCGTGGCGCTGTCGGCGCGCAGACCCGCGACCAGGCGCAGGCCCAGCCGCAGCGAAGGAGAAAGTAGGGTCAGACTCGACTTTTCCTGTATGGCTTTCGCCTGCCCATACAGTTTTCGAAAAGTCGAGTCTGACCCTACTTTCTCGGCCCCCGCTTTCTCCAGCGTACAGTCCCACGCGCTGACGGTGACGTCGACGTTGCGGATATCGACATCGTGCCGGCGCGCATCCTGCACGAGTTGCGCGGGCGCGTAGAAGCCCATCGGCTGCGCATTGATCAGCGCGGCGCAGAACGCGGCGGGCTCGTAGTGCTTGAGCCACGCCGATACATAAACCAGCAGCGAAAAACTGGCGGAGTGCGACTCGGGAAAGCCATATTCGCCGAAGCCCAGGATCTGCTGGTAGATCTGCCGCGCGAAAGCCTCGGGCAGGCCGCGTTGCCCCATGCCGTCGATCAGCCGCTGCTCGAACTTCTCGAGGCCGCCCTTGCGCCGCCACGCGGCCATCGACCGGCGCAGCTGATCGGCCTCGCCGGGTGTGAAGCCCGCACCGACGATGGCCAGTTGCATCACCTGTTCCTGGAAGATGGGAATGCCCAGCGTGCGTTCGAGCACGCTCTTGACCGCCTCGTTGGGATAAGTGACGGGCTCCTTGCCTTGCCGCCGCTTGAGATACGGATGCACCATGCCGCCCTGGATGGGGCCGGGCCGGACGATGGCCACCTCGATGACCAGATCGTAGAAGCACGCGGGCCGCAGCCGCGGCAGCATCGACTGCTGTGCGCGTGACTCGATCTGGAACACGCCCACGGTGTCGGCACGCTGGCACATCGCGTAGACGGCGGGATCCTCCGCCGGAATGTTGTGCATCGCGAGCGGCGTGCCGCGCACCTGCCCGATCATGTCGAGCGCGCGACGGATGGCCGAGAGCATGCCGAGCGCCAGGCAGTCGACCTTCAGTAATCCCATTGCATCGAGGTCGTCCTTGTCCCACTGGATGACGGTGCGCTCGACCATCGCGGCGTTTTCCACCGGCACCATCCGCTCGAGCAGGCCGCGCGCGATGACGAAGCCGCCGACATGCTGCGACAGATGCCGCGGAAAACCCTGCAGTGCGCCGGCCAGCTTGACCATGCGCGTGATGACCGGATTGTCGGGGTCGAAGCCGGCCTCGCGGATGCGTGCGGGATCAATGGTGCGGCCGTCCCACCACGCGAACATGCCGGTGAGCCGCTCGACCTGCGCGAGATCGAGGCCCAGCGCGCGGCCGACATCGCGCACCGCGCTCTTGGGACGATAGGTGATCAGCGTGGCGGCCAGCGCGGCGCGGTCGCGGCCGTACTTGGCGTAGATGTACTGGATGACTTCCTCGCGTCGCTCGTGCTCGAAATCGACATCGATGTCGGGCGGCTCGTTGCGTTCGCGGCTGATGAAGCGCTCGAACAGCATGCTCATTCGCGCCGGGTCGACCTCGGTGATGCCCAGCGCGTAGCACACCGCCGAGTTGGCCGCCGAGCCGCGGCCCTGGCACAGGATATTTCTTGACCGCGCGAAGGCAACGATGTCGTGGACAGTGAGGAAGTAGGGCTCGTAGCGCAGCTCGGTGATCAGCGCCAGCTCGTGCTCGATGATGTTGCGCACTTCGGGTGGCGTGGCCCCGGCGCGACCGTAGCGGCGGGCGAGGCCGATGTCCACCAGCTGCCGCAGATGGCCGGCCGGCGTGGCGCCGGGGGGCACCACTTCCTCCGGGTATTCGTAGCGCAATTCGTCGAGCGAAAACGTGCAGCGCGCCGCGAGGTCGAGCGTGGCGTCGAGGCAGGCGCGCGGATACAGCGTGGCCAGCCGCGCACGCGAGCGCAGGTGGCGCTCGCCGTTGGGGAAGAGCGCGTAGCCGCACTCCGCCAGCGGCGTGCGCAGCCGGATGGCGGTGAGCGTGTCCTGCAGCGCGCGGCGGGCCCGCGCGTGCATGTGGACGTCGCCGGTGGCGAGGAGCGGCAGCGCGTGGGCCCGCGCGAGTTGCTGCAGCGTGTCGAGCCGCGCCCGCTCG